>DAIDJA010000185.1 GCA_027451605.1 Acidimicrobiales bacterium | reverse complement strand
CCGATTATGGCAACTATATCGCTGGCCGCTCTTACCCTTTGAACTTCACCATCGGCAAGACTCACCAATTCAACCTCATTAAGACATTACAAAATAATTTGGGCATGTATTCATTCTATTAGCTGCTAATACGCAACGGTCTCCGTGCCTAAACCGCTAAATTATACAAGTTAATATTCTGGGTCCACAGTCAAAGACAGATAACAAAAACCTTCTAGATAATCCAGTGATTTAATGCAACTTTTACTTCTTTTTAGTATCGCTCAATACCGCCTGTGCTGCTGCCAGTCTGGCAACAGGGACCCTATAAGGGGAACACGAGACATAGTCTAAGCCGACTCCGTAGAAGAAGTGTATGGATTCGGGATCTCCTCCGTGCTCACCGCAAACCCCTGTTTTGAGCTCAGGTTTATTTTTTCTGCCTTTTTCAACTCCCATTTTAACCAGCTGTCCCACTCCGGATGAATCCAATGTATCAAAAGGATTCCGCTTTAAAAGCCCCTGATCCAGATATGCTTTCATCATTCTCCCTTCGACATCATCTCGGGAAAATCCAAAGGTCATCTGAGTCAGATCGTTAGTTCCGAATGAGAAGAAATCTGCATTTTCGGCTATCTCGTCAGCGACAAGAGCGGCACGAGGAGTTTCAATCATAGTTCCTATAACAACTTTGTGATTTTTGGTTTTTACTGCATTGCTGGATTTGGACCGCGGTTTATAACTTGACTGTACCTTATCTACTGACGACTGCACCCAGCTTTTGGCCAGACCAAGTTCATCTCTGCTTACGGTCAGAGGTATCATTATTTCTACGATCGGCTCTTTGCCTTCGGCAGCCAAGTCCATTGCGGCTTCCATTAAAGCTTCAACCTGCATCGAATACAGTCCGGGTTTAATTACACCGAGTCTGACTCCTCTGATTCCAAGCATCGGATTGAACTCTTTCCATTTTTCGCCTGCGGCTAAAAGTTTCTCTTCATCTTGAGTAATGGTTCCGAGTGCCTTTTTAATTTGAAGTTCATGTACGTCCGGTAAAAACTCATGCAGCGGAGGATCTAGTAACCTTACGGTAACGGGAAGTCCGCTCATCGCTTTTAGAATTTCATAAAAATCAAGCTTTTGGACTATCTTTAATTCATCTAAAGCAGCCGCTTCATCGGCAGGATCTTCGGCCAAAATCATAGCGCGTACCACCGGAAGTCTGTCATCGCCCAAAAACATATGTTCGGTTCTGCATAGTCCGATGCCTTCGGCTCCCAAATTTCGTGCAATCTGAGCGTCAGCACCCGTATCTGCGTTTGCACGCACCTTAAGTTTGCCCTTACGAAACTCGTCGGCAATATTTAATATGACTTTTAACTCATTGGGTGGTTCGGCCTGCGTAAGAGGAACTTCGCCCAGAACTACGACTCCCGTTGTACCGTCGATTGAAATTAAGTCCCCCTCCTTAATTACTATATCGCCGATCTTAGCCTGCTTATTTTGAATTTTAATGGCTTCTGCTCCAACTACCGCCGGTTTACCCCATCCGCGGGCAACCACGGCAGCATGGCTTACCAGACCGCCTCTGGACGTTAAAATTCCTTCTGCTGCGAGCATACCGTGAACGTCTTCGGGTGAAGTTTCGGTACGTATAAGAATAACCCTCTTACCTCTTTCGTGCTGGCTGGCAGCGTCGTCGGCCGTGAAAAATGCGTGTCCCACGGCTGCTCCGGGAGATGCACCCAATCCCGTAGCCGCTACCTTATAATTCTTTGTGGCAAACTGCGGGTGTAAAACTTGTTCTAAGTTCTCCTCCGAAATTCGCATCAAAGCCTCTGCTTTGGTAAGTTTAATATGTGGATCTTTCATCATATTGACTGCCATCTTTAGAGCAGCATTTCCGGTTCTCTTCCCGACTCTTGTCTGTAGCATCCACAACTTCCCTTGTTCAATTGTGAATTCGGTATCACACATGTCTCTGTAGTGAGTCTCGAGTTTCATGAAAATATTCATTAGTTCCTTATAGACCTTTGGAAATTTTTTATTTAAAGCTGACAGCTTTTCAGTATTCCTAATCCCGGCAACGACGTCTTCTCCTTGAGCATTGACAAGAAAATCTCCGTAAACGCCCGTATTGCCCGACGCCGGGTCTCGTGTGAAGCCGACACCGGTTCCTGAATTATTATCCCGGTTACCGAAAACCATTGCTTGAACATTTACGGCGGTTCCCAGATCATGAGGAATCTTTTCTTTATTCCTATACGCAATTGCTCTGGCCCCGTTCCATGACCTAAATACCGCTTCAATCGCTCCTTTAAGCTGAGCGGCGGGATCCTGCGGAAAAGCCTTTTTCGTCCGGCTTTTTACTACCTTTTTATAGGCCTCAACTAAATATTTTAAAAGCTCAATCGGCACTTCAGAGTCACTTGTTGTTCCCGACAACTCCTTTGCGGCATCAAAAAGCTCCGAAAATTCCTCTTCGGGAATTTCCAATACTATTCTTCCGTACATGGAAATAAATCTGCGGTAAGAATCATATGCAAACCGCTCATCATTAGTCTGATTAGCCAATCCTTTGACAGATTTATCATTCAGACCCAAATTAAGAACCGTGTCCATCATGCCCGGCATTGAAAATTTTGCTCCGGATCTGACCGATACCAGCAGTGGGTCACTCGGGTCTCCGATTATCTTTCCCATCTGCTTTTCAAGCTTAAGACGTGCCTTCTGTATCTCGGCATCGAGACCCTCCGGCCATCCGTTAACTATATATTCTCTGCAAGCATCCGTAGAGATAGTGAATCCCGGAGGTACCGGAAGCTGAAGTACTGATGTCATTTCAGCTAAATTAGCCCCCTTTCCGCCCAAGAGATCTTTCATCTCCATCGGGGGTCGCTTGTGCTTAAAATCAAAAGAGTAGACAAATGCCATAAGTGTAAAAACTCCTGTGTTTATATCGAAAGGGCAAAAATTTGGCTACAGAGCGGTTTAATTACCAAAACTCAAATACCAAAACCCAAATGGTAAGTAAAAATATTCGGTTGTTTAAAAGCTAAATATTTATGCTTTGGCGCAACTTAGGCTGCAAACTTGCCACACTTCAATATTAATATATTAATCGAGGCCTGAATTTCTCACGGCAGTAAGAGTTAGCTCACTAACCGGGCTTGAAATAATAGCCAAAATTACGTCTGTTAAATTCTCAATTACCAGATCTAAATTAATATTTTCTTTATTGTTGGATAAATCTCGGTTCAAATCCACTTCGCTCGATGTCTCATATATTTGTCCGGAACTATCAATTTCCGGAATTAAGTCAGCCAGCGCGGATATAATCATCCGAGCAATAATTTTACCGCGCATTATAACGATTGTTCCGGGAAATTCGGGGGCCAATTTAAGAATATAACCGGTTGCCGTTCTGATACCTTTTGTAAAATTAATTAAGTCGTCAAACGTTTGAGGTGTTTTGGCTCCACCAACGTCGGTTTTGCCCGAAAATACTATTTCCTGAAGAATTTTTAAATAGTTCCTGCCGGATTGGCTATGAAGTTTTTCCGCCAAAGGTCCTATTAAAATATTAATTAGCCTGCGGATAATTTTGGACTTCTCGATTTCGGATAGGGTGGAAACGTCACCAGAATCTAATATAGGGTAATCCGATTTAATACTTTGAAGCATCAAGGTTCTTTGACGTTCGACTTTAGCGATATGACTCTCCAAAACAGCCCGAATCAGCCCTTCCCTATCTTTAAAATGGTAGTGGACACTCGAAGCATTTTTTTGGTTTGCCTCCTGATTGATTTCGCGCAAAGAGGTTGCATAGACTCCCTTTGTTGCCATCAACATTTCGGCAGTCTTTAAGATCTGAATTTTAGATTTACCATATTGTGAATCACTTTGCCTGCTGTGTGCGGCTCTGTTCATTTCTTTAAGATCACCTCTATATATAAAATTTAAAATCCAAGCCTCTTATTTATTTCGTCCATAATTGAGTTAATCTTTACCCTTTGTTGTTCTAAGGTATCCCTGTCTCTTATGGTAACCATACCATCTTCTAAGGATTCAAAGTCTACTGTTACACACAAAGGAGTACCAATTTCATCTTGCCTTCTGTATCGCTTGCCGATAGACTGTGACTCATCATAGTCCACCATATAATTTTTTCTAAGCTCAGATGCAATCGACTTTGCCAATTCAATTAAAGGCTCCTTTTTTGACAACGGAAGGACGGCGACTTTATAAGGTGCCAATCTCGGATGTAATTTAAGTAAAATTCTGGTTTCTTTATCTATAACGTCAACCCGATAAGAAGATATCAAAAACGCCATCATTGTACGCGTGGCACCGGCTGCGGGTTCGATAACATAAGGATAGTAACGTTCATTTTTAATCGGATCAAAATAGCGCAAATCTGATCCGCTCGAAGTAGAATGGGCCCTAAGATCATAATCGGTTCGATTTGCAATTTC
>DAIDJA010000184.1 GCA_027451605.1 Acidimicrobiales bacterium | reverse complement strand
AAATTTACTGACTCAGTAGTACTTTCCAACTTATATATCTCAGAAAGTAGTGAGGCGGGACTAAACTGTACAAATCTTCCGCACATTTCAGTTTAACTTTCAAACCTTAAAACATTTAAATGATGTTAAGTTGTTTATGCACTGTGAGATTCAATATAATTCTTGCGAAGTTCTCGTTTTAAAAACTTTCCTGCGGCATTCCTCGGCAATGGATCCTTTGTAAAATTAATATGCTCGGGAATTTTAAATTTCGCCAATTTCTGCCCAACGAGCTCCTTTATCTTGTCTTCTGATATATCGGCGTCATCTTTTAAAACTACAGTTGCAATCAGTTCTTCGCCTAATCGATCATCTGGGATTCCGAAAACTACAGCTTCATAAATTTCAGGTATTTCATAAAGCGCGGACTCAACTTCAACACAATAAATATTTTCCCCCCCACGCAACACCATATCCTTCACCCTGTCTACAACATAGATATAGTTTTCATCGTCCAAATAGCCCAAATCGCCCGACTTAAGCCATCCGTTCTTAATTACCTCATTGGTATATTTCTCATCTTTCCAGTATCCGCTTATAAGATTCGGACCATAAAACTCAATTTCACCGATTTGATTTGTTCCAAGCTGATTTCCATCATCGTCTACCACCCTTATCTTCATAATCGGGACTACTCTTCCTGAACTGGTAGGTTTAGCTATATAGTCATCACCGCCGTTTTGCGGCCCGAACGCATTAGTCTCAGTCATCCCATAGCCTATCTGCGGTCGACCATGACTAAATTTTGAATCAATCTGTCTTACCAGTTCCGGGGCTGCGGGTGCCCCTCCGCCACTTATATTTTTAAGAGAAGAGGTATCATATTTTGAAAAATCAGGGCTTTCCAGGAGATCATGAGCCATCGTGGGAACTCCGACAAATATAGTAACTTTTTCACGTTCAATTAGTTGTAATGCTCGGATCGGATCCCATTTGTACATCATGACAAGCCGGTTTCCGGTCGTAAAGCTTCCAAGCATCACCGGAACTAATCCAGTTACATGGAACAAAGGTACGACGAGAATAAAGGTGTTAGGACCGTTTATATTTTCGTCCTGTTGGCTGGGAGGTTTCCTTGCAGCATCAACGGCGCCTTTCAGTCCGAAACCCAAAAGTCCGTGTAATACCGCCCGATGAGTTGACATTGCTCCTTTTGGGCGTCCTGTTGTTCCGGAAGTAAACAGCATAGTTGCATAGTCTTCTGATTCTATTTCAACTACCGGCATCTCCCTGCCAAGCCCTATCTCTAAATCGTAAAGATAAATTTCTTTGTTTCTAAAGCCTTCTTTTGAATTGTGTCGAACAATTAGTAACTTAGTTCCGTCGTCTTTTATGATATTGTCGAATTTTCTTGCTCTTTCAATGTCGGCAATAATTAACTTAGATCCGGAAAGCTCAATTCCGTACTGAAGTTCATCTTCTGTCCACCAAGCATTCAATAGACAGGCAACAGCTCCAATTGAGACTACGGCAAAAAAAGATATTATCCACTCAGGATAGTTTCTCATAGCAATAGAAACATTGTCTCCCTTTTTCACCCCAAATTTTTCAACAAGCATATTTGCCGTTGAATCCACTCGATCGACCAGTTCTTTATAGGTATATCTTTCATCTTCATAGACTATGGCTTCATTTTCAGGTCTTAGCCTTCCCAAATCAAATAGTTGTCTCAGTGATTGAGGACAGTATTTGAATGCAGTATATTCAAGCCCATTGATGATCTTGTCTTCGAGTTCATACAATGTACCTGGTGCTGTCGCTACTTTTACGGCATCATCAAAACTAATCGGAGTACTGTTTTCAGACATATATAACCTTATGAAAAGTAATTAAAAAAAATAATTGAAAAAACTAAACATTGGATTGCAAAATCTACGTTTAGAGTGAGCACAAAGTGCGAATATTAAAATATTACTACTAAAAATATAGTGCTTTGAAATTCGCTAAATATTAAGAAATAATAAGCTCAATTAGAAATCATGATTTGGTCATCTGTAACATCTATCTGAAAGCTTTGACTAAAATCTTGCTAGTTTAACTTTAAAATGAAAGATCTGAATCTCGAAACAACTACCGGCCTGTTATTTGATGTTATTAACTTAAAGTCAAATTACAGTAAAGATAATGAAATCCAATGCTGGCCGGGTGATATTATCGTCGGATCAACCTCCAAAATTCTCCCGTGTTGCGGCAAAAAAGTCAATATAGTAGTTGGTATTAAGATAAAAAAGAAACGATGCCACAACTGCAATCGCACTTTTTATCCCAGTTATTCCGCCTCAGAGTACCTATCTAACAAATTAGGCAAGCAAGCAATCACTATAGTCTGGGAAGAAACTCCGACATCGAAATCCAGCAGAAACGAATTGGTTAAATCTCAGCTTAAATTTGACTTTTAACCAACAGGTAACTAAAGTCCAGTATTTCACTTTTAGATAATCTGCAGCATTTCCACAAATCTGGCTTCTCAAAAATTACTCTAAACAGTCAATTCCGGATATAAGAATTGGGAAAATAAAACCTGTCGAACAGAAATTATATGGGTCGTTTGACATTTCTGGATCAATTCTTATTTTATTTAACTCGCCTCGGTTTTACCACCCGTTTAACTCATGAAACAATGACAACTGTTCATAAGTAAAGATGCTTAGATTTTTAAATAACTATTATTTATACCGCAGTTTCTAAATGTTTGAATATTAAAAACTTTTAACTTCACTGATGGCATTAAGGCTTTTTATGATAAGCTAAATGCCGCTGTGAAAACTGAAACTTACGCCCGATAATTCGTTCGCGGTACCACCTAGATATCAAGCGGCAAAATAATTATGAGTCATTCATCTCTAAAATTAACTCTTGATTTTGTTCTTTACCTTAATTAGTCATGTTTGTTAAAAAAGCTTTATAGCGAACAAGGGCTTTAAGAACGAATGAGGATTAACATACACTTCGAATTTTAAACACAAAGCTAAGGTTCTTGACAGTTTTATTATCAGTTGAAAAGTTATTAATACTTAATATATCAAGGAGGTAGGAGTCAAATGTCGGACAGCAATAATAGTGTTAAAATTGCGCTTCTGGGTTACGGCTATTGGGGCTCCAAGATTGCAAGGAGCATTCTACAGAGCAACTTGGTATCTCTAGCTGCGATAGTTGAACAAAATAATTCCGCTAAAAATCAAGCGGCGAAGGAGTGTCCGGGTGTTTCATTGCATAGCGATTTAAATGAGATTATTAAGTCTCATTCTGTCGACGGGATAATAGTTGCAACGCCGGCTGGTTCTCACTTTGAAATTGCCAATAATATTATCGCCAATGGAATAAACTTACTTGTTGAAAAGCCGATTACACTCAGCTATAATGAGGCATATGAACTAGTAGAGTCTTCTCAAAAAAACAATGTCTTGTTAATGTCTGGATATACTTTTTTATATTCACCGGCAGTAAGATTTATAAAAAACCAAATTGATAGTAACCGCTTGGGAAAGATCCAATATATCGACAGTCAGAGGCTTTTAGGAATTCCACGCAATGACTGCTCTGCATTATGGGACCTAGGATCCCATGATATCTCTATTCTTACATATCTAAGCGATGAAATGCCAATAGAGGTGTCGGGATTTTCACTCAATCTTCTTAAAGATACACCCTATGATTTAGCAAACGTTAACTTAAGATATGCGTCAGGGCTACAGTCAACTATTCGTGTTGGGTGGGTACATTACGCTAAAGTTCGATTACTTTCTATTATAGGGACAAAACAAATGGTTTCATATAATGACTTGCCCTTGGATCACAAAGTCACGATATGGGGACCAGTCATAGATGGGTTAGAAGATCAAGATTTACAAGATATTATTCCGGATCGAATGTTAGATCCTATATATTCTGATTTCGAGCGACGAACCTCTAGGGCTAATATGTATGTTCCAGAATTAAGTACAGGCGAGCCGCTTCAACTTGAAATTGAAGAGTTTGCCAAATCTATTCGCCATGGAGGTATTCCGCCTTCGTCTAATATTTTTAGCCTAAAAGTTACTCGTATTCTTGAGGCAATTGACGAATCTATATCTAACAACGGCAAATCCGTTGAAGTCAAGAAGATTTAACAACCTTTAAAAACTAGTTAAATATTGCTTTAGCACGACCACAAAGCATAGAAAATAGCCTTTTGGCATCTTTTGGCGTAAAAATAAGTGAAACACCTGTTGTTATCATGCCAATTAACAGCGCTACGCAACACATCCAAGTGACAGAATATATTTGGTCCCTAAAAATCATAAATCCGCCGGCTATTACAGCTACAAAAGCCAAACAAGTTGCAAACATCGATATGTCCCACGGTAATATTTTAAAATTCATAAAGATCTGAATCGAACAAAATATATTTGACGCTGTAATAGCCAAAACTGTAGCCCAAGCCGCACCAACTACGTCGAATTTAGGTATCAAAATGACACAAG
>DAIDJA010000183.1 GCA_027451605.1 Acidimicrobiales bacterium | reverse complement strand
AATAAGACCTGTAATGTAATTTTTATTGCCAGTATTTACAGAGTCATTCAATGAAATAAGGAAAGTATCAATGGCATTAGATCCTAAAAAGTTTACCTTAAAGATGGAGGAAGGTCTTGCGGCTGCCACTGACTTGGCCAGGAAGCTTCATAATGCAGAATTGGTTCCCGAGCATTTTATTTCAGCGGTCCTAAGTCAGCCCGAAGGTATGGCAATTTCAATACTTCGTTTAATGGGAAAAGATGAAGATCAGCTTCGAAGTACAATAACCGATAAAATTTCAAAGCTTCCAAGGGTATACGGCTCTCAAGACGTAACAATCGGGCGTGAAATGTCCGTTGCCTTAAATGACGCTGAATCTCTTCGCGAAACAATGGGGGATTCGTATCTGTCAGTTGATCACATGCTAGTAGTTTTAGCAGACAAGCTGGGTAGCAGCAAAAATGAGATTGTGGATGCGATCAGGAAGCTAAGGGGTTCAAAAAAAATTGAAACTTCTGAGCCGGAATTGACTTTTGCCGCACTTGAAAAATATGGCAGAGATTTGACCGAGTTGGCAAGGGCCCATAAGTTGGACCCCGTAATCGGCAGAGATGAAGAAATCAGACGGGTTATTCAGGTACTTTCACGTCGAACTAAGAATAACCCCGTATTAATCGGTGAACCCGGTGTCGGTAAGACAGCAATTGTAGAGGGACTCGCAACTCGAATTGTTCAAGGTGATGTTCCCGAATCTTTAAAAAATAAGACCGTAATAACATTGGATATGGCATCGATGGTAGCGGGGGCAAGGTATCGAGGAGATTTCGAAGAACGGCTGAAGGCTGTGTTAACTGAGATTAAAGATTCGGATGGACAGATAATTACTTTTATTGACGAACTTCACACTATCGTGGGTGCAGGAGCGGCGGAAGGGTCACTGGATGCCGGGAACATGATTAAACCTATGCTTGCAAGAGGTGAGTTAAAGCTAATCGGCGCTACCACTTTAGACGAGTACCGAAAATATATTGAGAAAGACAGTGCGCTTGAAAGGAGATTCCAGCAGGTATATGTAGGATCTCCAAGTGTTGCTGACACAATTGCAATTCTACGCGGGCTAAAGGAAAAATACGAAGTTCATCACGGAGTCAGGATTCAAGATTCGGCACTGGTCGCAGCAGCAGAGCTTTCTGACCGGTATATTACGGGCAGGTTCCAGCCAGACAAAGCAATCGACTTGATAGATGAAGCTGCATCTAAATTGAGGATTGAGATTGATTCAATGCCTACTCAAATTGACGTAGTTGAACGAAGAATAAGGCAGCTTGAAATTGAAAAAGTTGCTCTCGAAAAAGAAACGGATGTGTCATCAAAACAGCGTCTCGATAAGCTGGTTCAAGAGCTTGCTAATTTAAATGAATCTCAAGGTGCTTTGGTAGCGCGGTGGCAGCTGGAAAAAGATCAAATTTCAAAAATTAGAGCTCAAAAGGAAGCAGCCGAGTCTAAACGAAATGAAGCCGATAGATTTGAAAGGCTTGGAGATTTGACAAAAGCTTCTATGATTCGCTACGGTGAACTTCCTGAACTGGAAAAGAGTATTGAAGATTCTTCAAATCAGTTGGCAAAGCTCCAGGAAGAGGGTGCCATGCTTAAAGAAGAAGTTGATGCTGAAGATATTGCTTCAATTGTAAGTAAGTGGACCGGAATTCCGGTTTCACGGCTGGTTGAAGGTGAAGTTGAAAAGTTAATCAGAATGGAATCCCAGCTACATCAGCGCGTAGTCGGTCAGGATGAAGCTGTGAGCGCCGTTGCAAATGCTATTAGAAGATCACGAGCGGGTCTGTCGGATTCCAATCGTCCAATAGGATCGTTTCTTTTTATAGGGCCAACCGGTGTTGGAAAAACTGAACTGGCAAAGTCGCTTGCCGATTTTATGTTTGATGATGAGAGAGCGGTAGTCAGAATTGACATGTCCGAATATTCTGAAAAACATTCTGTGGCGAGGTTAATAGGCTCTCCTCCGGGATATGTCGGATATGATGAAGGCGGTCAGCTTACCGAAGCTGTAAGACGGCGTCCGTATTCGGTGATTTTATTGGATGAAGTTGAAAAAGCACATTCGGATATATTTGACGTATTTTTGCAGATTTTGGACGATGGTCGTCTGACTGATGGACAGGGACGAGTGGTAAGTTTTACTAACACGCTAATTATTATGACTTCCAATCTGACTATTTCACCGGCTGAATTTTTTAAACCGGAATTTTTAAACAGGATTGACGAAATAGTTGCCTTTAAAAAGTTGGAAAAGGAAGATATGGCAAAAATAGTTCTAATCCAGCTCAATCACCTAAAAGAAAAGCTTGAGGCAAAACGGCTAAAACTCGATATTTCAGACAGGGCGGTCGAGCGTTTATCCGATATCGGTTATGATCCGTTTTATGGTGCGCGACCGCTTAAAAGAGTTATCCAGCGTAGTATTTTAGACAGACTTGCCATTGAGATGCTTAAAGGGGATATAAAAGAAGACTCGATACTGTCTATTGACGTTAACGGAGACGGTGACTTCATTTTTAAAAGTAGGTAACTTCAAGAAAACCCAAACTCCGGTAGTGTTTAAGCTTTTGGATTTTGGTTGTAATTGAATCGTGTCGCTGTAGACGAATCTAAATTAAATTAAAATTAAAATCTGAATTAAATCTTCGGCGTTTCTTTTACTCGCTGATATTATCATTTTGACAAGAACACTAGAATAAGTGGTATGGGTAAAACGAAAAAGAAAATAGTTGCCGCTTCAAGTGTGGTAGTTTCAGTTGTTGCGGTATATTGGTTCGCATTAAGACCGAGAAGGAAAAGTAAAAATTCATAGAAGGGCATAGCTACATATATGGCTGAATTTTTAACAGATATAAGAACACTGCGAGATCGTGCCCGCGAAAAGATGTCATTAGGTCCGATTACCGATACCTATGGAGCCGATTTAAATAGAGTCATCGAAGTATTAAATGAGGTTTTGGCAACAGAAATTGTATGCGTTCTGAGATATAAACGCCATTACTATATGGCAGAAGGCATTAATTCGGGTCCCGTGGCTGCCGAGTTTTTGCAGCATGCGAATGAAGAGCAGGGTCATGCGGATATGGTAGCTCAGAGAATTGTTCAGTTGCAGGGGGAACCGGATTTTAATCCCGCAACCTTGGTCGACAGAAGCCATGCCGAATATGCCGAAGGAACCACTTTAAAAGATATGATTGAAGAAGATTTGATAGCGGAGAGAGTTGCAATCTCATCGTATCAGGAAATTATTCGGTGGCTAGGTTCCGGTGATCCGACCAGTCGAAGAATGATCGAAGAAATTTTGGCAATGGAAGAGGAGCATGCCGATGACCTCCTTACTCTTTTAAAAGAAATTAAAGCTTAAGGCCTTTTGAAATTGTGAGTCTTGAAAATATCCAAACCCCGATAGGGAATTTAAGCATATATTTCAACCTAAATAAGATCTATAAAATTTCGCCGATGGGCAAAGTTAAAGATGTTTCTTTTCAATTTGATGACTATGATCCATCAGCCTTTCGTGTTTATTTGTCAGCTGAAATTAAATCCTTTATTGACGACTTAATGAAATTTACAGACGGTAACTTTGAGTCTCTGTCTAAATATAGACCTAATATTGAAGGCTCAAGTTTTAGTTCAAATTCCCTACGAGCTATTAGTAAAATACCCGCTGGCGAGACCAGATCCTACAAACAAGTTGCCTTACTTGCCGGTTATCCAAATGCCTATCGTGCAATTGGAACTGCATGCGGTAAAAATCCTTTGCCATTTATAATTCCCTGTCATCGGGTTGTAAATTCCGGCAATAAAGTCGGAAACTATGTCATGGGTCCCAGGCTGAAGCGCCAAATTCTTGAATATGAATCTGAAATAAAGGAAAAAGATCACATAGCTGTAGTTTAGAATTCTAATTTACGCCTTTTTCGTTTAGTCTTTTATTTCCAAGAAATATTGTTAAACCTGCCAGTAGGGCCAATCCGCAATTTACAGCCCATGCCAACTTTGTTGACACATTCGAATCTAATATTCCGAATACCATTGGTCCTGCCATAGCCCCAAGGAAGACTCCGGATTGGCTTATCCCTGTTGCACGGTGGGCAAATTCGGGAAATCTTCGTACTACGGCAAGGTTAGTCAGTCCCGGCCATCCCCAACCCAAAATTGCAGCCGTTAAAGATCCGAAGGTTATCAATGCGATATTATGAAACATTTGCAACAGATAACCTATCGAACCAACTAAAAACATTACTGCCACCCAGTTCAACACCATTGGATATTTGTTGAGGTGTTTTCTGTCTGCTTTATTGCCGAGTATTACCCTTGTTATTAAATTCATCACGGAGCTGAAGGCGAATAGGTATCCTATAAATTTTGGATTGAAACCCGCTTTTATATTGCTACTGACAAAAAACGCACCGTAAGTATTTGCAGTTCCCGAACCAAGTCCGATTCCGACAGTGACTAAAGTCAA
>DAIDJA010000182.1 GCA_027451605.1 Acidimicrobiales bacterium | reverse complement strand
ATCAGTAACTAGAATAAATTACTTCGAAGACCTAAATGGTTACTTGTTAATAAAGACTAGGAATAGGAACTCAAATTTGAACTTGCAACAACTTAACGAAGACATTAGTCATTTTCAGGTTATTCCGAGAAGATATAATCACCTATCCAAAATTGGTAATTTTAACCCAGAAAAGCTTCTGCGGCTCCATTTATATTAAACCTATTTTTTTTGAAAATGAGATACCGGCTGATTTACTCTGTTCCATAACCCATCATTGCCATTATCTTATGTTATTGGAGTAAAATATAATAAAGTAACATACATCCGTCCACATATTAATTAAATTTCTTATAATTTAATATATAAGTAAATGACGGTAGTACTAATTTTAAATATAGATATTTGAAGTTAAGAAGATGAACGAAAGCCCTATAAATTTCGAATCTAAGTTAAATGAAAGAAAATCGAAGGTACTTGCTGCGATAGTGGCGACATATATTGAAACCTCGACTGCCGTTGGTTCATCTCATATAACAGACCGTTTGGGTTTTAAGGTTTCACCCGCCACAATCCGAGCCGAAATGTCTAAACTCGAAGCCGACGGATATCTTGTGCAACCCCATATTTCTGCCGGACGGATACCCAGCGACAAAGGCTACAGATATTTTGTCGACAACCTTATTCAAAATGAGCAGCTTGGATCTTCACAGCAAAAGACTGTGGCAGATTTTTTCTCCAGTACCCATTTGGCTTTAGAAGAGCTTTTACACGAGACCTCAAACCTCCTATCGCATCTGACCGGTCAGGTAAGTTTTGTCGTGGGTACTCAACCCGATAATACATTGATTAAAGGCGTCCAACTCGTCGGGCTTACTTCAACAAATGCTATTTTGGTAATTGTTTTGTCTTCCGGTGACATAGAGAAAATAGAAGTAACATACCCCGATCCCATCTCTAACGATGATTTGACGAAGATTCAGACTTGCCTACAAAATGGGCTGTTGAACAAACCGGTGAAAAAACTCCTAAAGATCAACTCTTTGGGACAATTAACCGAAGTCAAAAAACCCTACATTACGTGTACCATGACGGCAATAAAGGATATTGACAAAAGAATCAACGGAAAGATCCCGGAACATATTTATTACGGTGGAATTTCAAATATAACGGCCACGTTGAAAGAAATAAATGATGTTTCAAATTTCCTCAAAATTATTGAAGACCAAATAACCGTGGTATCTTTAATAAAAGACCTACTTGACAGAAATATAAAAGTTTCAATAGGTATGGAAAACCAAGTCGGGGCTCTTAACGAATGTTCAATAGTAACAGCACCCTATGAAATTAACGGTGAGACTGCCGGATCGATCAGTGTAATAGGACCTACAAGAATGAGATACAGCCAAGCAATGGCTACGGTTTCAACCATTAGTCAGACTCTTTCCAACAGCCTGAAATTTGGAAACACCAACTAAGATCGAAAGCGAAAAATATGAACGACTACTATGAAATACTCGGTGTTAGCAGAAATGCCACTCAAGACGAAATAAAAAAGGCCTACAGGCGCCTGGCAAACAAGCTACATCCTGATAAAAACGGAGGTGACCCCTCCGCCGAAGAAAAATTTAAGGAGATCAGTAAAGCCTACGAGATTTTGGGAGACCCGGAAAAGCGACAAATGTACGATACCTACGGCGCAGAAGGTCCGGGATTTAATAGCGGCGGTGGATTCGGCGATATCTCCGATATCTTTGAATCATTTTTTGGTTCGGCAAGTCCGTTTGGTTCGAGACGCCAACAAACCAGAAGCGGGCCGCCCGCGGGGCAAAATTTAGAAATAACCGTCGACATCGATTTGAGAGACGTAATATTCGGCTGCGAGAAAGAAGTCACCGTTTATGCACCTTCTCGGTGCGACAACTGTGGCGGAACGGGAGCCAAACCCGGCACAAACAAAAGAACGTGCGGAACATGCCAAGGATCCGGGTCCGTTTCTCGCGTCAGAAATTCGTTCCTGGGACAAATTGTCACTACTTCGGAATGCTCGACATGTGAAGGTACCGGAGAAGTTATACCGGAAAAATGTTCAAAGTGCGGAGGCGAAGGACTTAAACGAGATACCAAGTCAATAAAAATAGCGGTACCTGCGGGGGTGGATCAAAATACGGTTTTAAGGTCACCGGGAAACGGTGCCGCCGGTCGGCGCGGTGGACCAAACGGCGACCTTTACCTTCATTTCAATATAAAGCCGGATGAAAATTTTGTGAGAGACGGAAACGACTTACTTTATAACTTGAACATTTCATTTTCACAGGCTGCATTAGGATTAACCACTAAAATTGACACTTTTGACGATACTCTTGAAATTGAAATTCCTGCCGGGACTCAAAGCGGTACGGTAAAAATTTTCAAGGGTAAGGGCGTACCCGTCATTAAAAGAAATAACCGCGGTAACCTTAAGGTATTTATAAATGTCATAACGCCGACCAATTTAACTTCCGAGCAAACAGAGCTATTAACTAAACTGGCGGAGCTTTCCGGCGAAGAGATAAATCAGCATCACGGCGGGCACTCTCTTTTTTCAAAGATAAAATCAGTAATTAATTAAATTAAAGTTGGGCATCAGCAGTTACAACCTACCCGAAGCATCGGCATTCTTGTACACCGATGACCTTAAAAGTTGTCGGATAACTACTGAAGCATATCATCACCTTTTTAACGTGCTCCGAATCAAAACCGGAGAGAAGATCATTCTCTCAGACGGCGACGGAAATTGGAGGCTATGTTCTATTGCAAATCCAACTGCCACCAAAGGCCTTAATCTTGTTGCGTTAAATACAGAAGTTAAAGTGCCCCAGCCTGAAAACAAAGTCGCTGTTGGATTTGCTATTACAAAACCCGCAAATTCAGATACAACGGTTCAAAAACTTACGGAACTTCGAATCGGAAATATCTACCCCTTTATCTCGGAAAG
Organism: Acidimicrobiales bacterium; assembly: GCA_027451605.1. Classification (GTDB taxonomy): domain Bacteria; phylum Actinomycetota; class Acidimicrobiia; order Acidimicrobiales; family JABEUL01; genus JAJZNL01. The sequence goes on along the minus strand of DAIDJA010000182.1, from coordinate 1,567 downwards.
GACCCCAATTAAAGTTGATCCAAATACCAAAGAAAAACTATTCGATCGATTTAGTAAAATATCATTGTCTGCGGGCGAGCAATCCAGAAATCCTTATCTTTCGAAAATCCACCCAATCGTACATTTTGCTGAATTGACTGCGAGATTCAAAGATAGTGCCGCGATTTTGCAGCCTGGTTATGCGAAAATTGACAAACTCTCGCTTGAAGGCATAAATATTTTGTTAATTGGACCTGAAGGAGGATTTTCACAGAAGGAATTGGAAACTGTCCAATGTAAATTCTCTCTGGGTGGTACAATCTTGAGAAGCGAAACGGCAGCCATCACAGTCGGGGCAATCCTTACTTACTTAACCGGTTAAGTTAGAGTTGATTATTTAAGCCGTTTGAACTAGAATTGGATTAAAATATATAAGTAAGTAATTACATATGGAGGAGTTATGACTTTTGCAGTTGCCGTTCCGCAAAATGTCGCTGAAAGACTAAATACCGCAAGCGCAAATCGAAGGTGGTATCCTTTTAGTGATGACATCATCAATTGGTCGGTGCCCCTCACCGATGAGTGGGCTTACGTGCCTGCAGGGCACTCACTTTTCAGCGCATCAGGACTTTTGGATAAATTAGAACCGCCGTCAAGAAGTTACGTAGAGCGCTGGGAAACTACTCAAACGATGCGAAACGTCGCACACGGGGAACATCTTTTAATGCAAGGAATTTTGGCGCTTTTATGGCAGGTCGATCAGTACGATCCAAACTTTAGATATCTGCTCCACGAAGTTGCCGAAGAATGTCAGCACATGGCGATGTTTAATAACTGGGTTAGGATAAATTCTGATATCAAGACCAGAGATATGGGTGAAACGCAGTGGTCAAAAACCGTGGCGGACTTTACCCAGGACCTCGCAATTCGGCTGCCGGAGGCATTCTGGGTAAACGTTTTGCTTTTTGAATTCATTGGCGATGATTTAAATCAGGCAATGAAGGGGAAAAGAGACGAAAATATAGGAGACGACGGACGCGAACTTCATCCAATTCTGGTTCAAATCGGTGTCGCTCACACCGGAGAAGAAGCCAGACACATAGCATATGCCAGGAAATGGTTGCAAGAGGGCATGGGCCGACTAAATGATGATCAAAAAAAGGAGATTCAGGATCTGGCCGAACTTGGCGCGTCTGCCGTCATAAATCGTCAAAACCTACTTCCGGTTAAATACTCACGGCAACTGGAACAATATATTTCAAAAGAGGAATTTGATAATAATATATCTACATCCCCTGCTACAATGGCTGTAATCAAACAACTCAAAAAACTTTTGGATGAGTTTTTGGAGCTTGAAATCATTCGAAAGCAGACCTATAACAAATGGATAGATGACGGTGTCTTTAATTGACAAAAGACGCAACGACACAAAAGAGAAAATAGTTGAGAATTCCGCAAATCTTTTTGCCACCAAAGGCTACAACAATACTTCAATCGTTGAAATAGAACAGCTTTCAGGATTAAAGCCCGGTAGCGGAGGGCTTTATCGTCATTTTACCTCAAAAGCGGAAATACTGCTGGAAGTAGT
>DAIDJA010000181.1 GCA_027451605.1 Acidimicrobiales bacterium | reverse complement strand
AAGGGCAAACGTACAGTAACTTCATCAGGATCATATTTTTCCAGTCGCAACCCCAAGGATTTAATAAATGGTGTCTCAACGGTAATCTGAGGAACCGCCTTTCTCATCTCGGCATTTTGATGTTCTGTAATTTCCTGTGCCATGTCTTTCTCCTCCAGTGCAAATTAGTTGACTTAAATTTTATTTGCCAACTTGCAATATTTCAATTCGGGCCTAAAATGATCTTGTCCATCGAGCGCTGGTTTTTTTATGTTGAAAGAGCGAATTCAGCTACAATAGTTTCCAAAGGATCAACGGAGATAAAGAATCAAATGCCTAACGTAAGAATTGAAGTCAATAGCAAAAGAAGTGCGGGAGATCTGTTCAAAATTTTAACTAACGGTCCCAACTGGCCTAAGTGGTCCAAAGTCGGTAAATTCGAGCTATTAAAAGACGGTGACAGTGGCGGTGAAACCATTAATTCAATACGGCGTTTTTCAACCGGTGTTTTGAAAATTACCGAACAGATAACGGCGATGGAACCTAATAAAAGTTTCTCTTATCGTGCAATTGCCGGAATTCCTGTTAAATCATATGATGCATTGGTATGCTTCAACGAAAATGGCGATATCACCACTATTACATGGACTGCGGAATTCACCGCCAGTAAGTGGTTAGAACCGGTAATGAAAGTTGTTATCCATCAGATTCTCAAAACCATGGCAACGGATCTCGCTAAAACAACAATAGTCGTATAACTCAATCGTTTTCAGATACGTAAATTCCGCTACTTTCTGCATTCGACTTTGAATGATCGTTCTTTAATGTTAGCGATTTGGTCATTGCCTTGATCTCGACTATCAGCCCACCCACTCCTATAATAGGAACTATCAGCATCACCAAAATAATGGGTAACCCCAATGAGTCCAAATTGTGGATATGAATTCCTGTCGATACCGAAAATGAAGCAGCTGACGGGAATGCCAGTCCGAAGGCACCGGCAATTACAAAGGCTATACCTCCCCATTTAAGAGTTCGAAATGAAGTTTTGAGGGCAACATTTTTTATATCGCCTTCACTCAAACCCTTCATCTTGGTAACAGAGCCGAAAATTCCTCCAGCAATTACCTGAATAGCCATCGTTCCCAATCCAAAAAGAGCTCCCGGCACCCAAGCAAACCATGGCGTATGCATCCCGGGCGCTAAAACTGTGATAATTATTAATGCGAATGCCCCCAACCCCCAGCCTGCGATAAATCCGTGAAGCAATGGCATATAAGACTTCAGGTCCGAAATTTTATCGGATTCAAAATGTTGTTTATCGCCGGCTTCTAGGTGCCTCGACTCTACGTGACCCAGTCTGTGGTAGAACTTTGAGCCCAAAAAATGCATGTGGACGCTTTGGCCCTTTTTGACCATCATATAACCCGACACAGCCATAACCACTCCTACAATCAGGTATACGATATTATTCGCATTTTGAGATCTGAGAAAATCAACCAATCCAAAGTATCCCAGTTCGGCCAATATCGCCCTCTGCAATGAGAATGCCAAGGAAAACAAAAGACCTTTTTTCATTCCTTTTTTGGTTGAATAACTGCTGATCGCATAACTGAAAGTAATCGGCCATGTGTGTTCGTCGGGTGTCACTCCGTGCACCATGCCCAAAAGAAATGCAGTAAGAAGTATTGAACCCACAGACAAAGCAGCCGGATTCCAAAGATTTATAACGGCGCTCATTTGACCGCTCCTATGTTTTGGCAATTCTTACAGAGACCCTCTATCACCAACGAATGACCGGTTATTTTAAATCCGCTTCTTGACACAGCCTCACCGATGGACGTTTCAAAAAATTCACATGGGATCTGCGAAACTAATTGACATTTCTGGCAGATCATATGATCGTGATGACCATGGGTAAACTCAAAATGAGCTTTGCCGTCATTTAATTCAACCCTGCGCAGCACTCCCTGATCTTCCAATTTTTGAGATGCACGAAATACTGAAGAAAAATCAGCGGCAATTCCGGAAGAATTTAAAGAATTCTGTAGCTCCTCGATTGTCCAGCAGTCTCTTTTCGCACCGGACATCAACTCCACAACCGCTTGAGGTATTCTCGATATTCTTCCCATGAAGTATATTATAGCAAGTTATGCAAGTTATTTGCACAAATTACTTGCATAAATATTTCTTTATTTGAAACTTGCTTTTTTTCTTATTTCCTAGACAATAGCCAAAAGTCCTCCTAAGTTTTTTGGCTAATATCTCATCTGGATATTTGGCCTCAGAGGGCTTCAACAATGATCGGGACATGTTCATCTAATTTGCTTTACCAATACATCGCCCAATAGCATTTACAATTTATGATTTAAATAGTACCAACTTATTGTTACTTACGCCATAGATATAACAAATTAATTTAGGATTCGATCTATCAGGACAGTAAGCCTTTACCGTTGAACCCAGTGATTTTATTGGGTTTGTAATATCCGACCAGGATTTACCGCCATTAGTTGTTGCCAACATAATTGGAGCCTGGTTTTGACCAAGACCACCGGTCACGATGCAATCTAGCGTGGTTGCACAAGTTACATGATAGAAAACGTTTGATTTTAAACCATATAAACCAGTTTCATCTACCCATGTTTTTCCTCCGTTAAAAGTTGCAAATATTACCCCGGAAGACCCTCCTCCCTGTCCACCCACGGCCAAACATTCAGACGATGAAGGGCAGGCAATACTGAACATTGCTACTGAAACAAGATTGTTCGGAAGTTTTTGAATTTTCCATATTTTGCCACTATCTTTTGTGCCGAAAATTTCCACTGAACTATTAGTTGCATTCTGACCGACTGCTTCACAATCTGAGGTAGTTGCACAAGTTATATCGTTGAGACCGCTATTGCTTGTCAGTGAAACCGGAAATGTCTCAGAAGACCAATCCTTACCGCCGTCTCGTGAAATTAAAATCATTTGAAAAGAATGTTTGAAGCCATAACCCTTAACCGCAACACAATATGTTGATGTAGGACAAGACACACTGCTAACGGGACCTTCGTTAAAGTTGTCACTAATAGGATACGCTGCCCACGAACTTCCTCCGTCATTAGTGATCAAACTTAGCGAACCTTTTTTAGACAGCCCGACTATTACACAATGCATTACTGTTGGGCAAGATATACTTATTAAATTCGCTCGAATATTTTGAGGTAAATTGTCAGTGTTCCAAGTTTTACCCCCGTCGTTAGTTGTCAGAATATAGTTAATCTTTGTATTCTCATTATAAGCAATCGATATACAATTTATCGAATCAGCGCATGAAATATCTACGATGGTTGCGCCAAAACCAAAAGGTGGTATTTTTTGAGGTACAATCCAATTTACATTTTGCAAAAAACTTTTCTCAGACGAAGATTGAGTGCCTTTTGATAATAGTACTTGTGATGTACAAGCCGAGCAAATAAGAATTGTTACTATAACCACAAGAATTGACCTTAATTTAACCGGAGACAATAAATCCACAATTAATTCCTTAAAGTAAACCCAGTGATATCCTCAAATTAATCATACTTTTATAACTTACACCTCATATACCTAAAATTATGAACACAACAATTACCTTACTCAATCAATCAAATAATCAACCTAAAAATAAATTGGGTTGAATGTATTCATGTCTGGTGTCTGGCTGAGCATAAAAATAGCTGCATAGAACTATGGATTAAAATTGCTATTAAAAAGAGAATTATAATTTGAAATATTTATTATGTCGAAATCACCGCCCTGCTGAGACCATTGCCACACCAACTCATTTGTGGTTGAAGTAACATCAAAATATTGTGCCGTAGCTCCTCCGAATCCGCTACCGTTATTATTCGTTCCCGTATAAGGACAAGGTATTGTATAATATGCCGAAGTTTCAAAAGTCCACTCCACGGTAGTAACTGACTGATTATTAAAATATGAACTCCAGGTACTGGGAGAAGAGTAGAGCATAACGTTTATATCATTTTAGCAATAATAACGAAAATCTAGCAACCGCTTGAGTTTAGCCGCTAAAACTGATATTGACTTATACTGTCATTGGGTTCAAAGGGAGTCACTTCCACTTTTCCACCACACTCACCCCATGATGAAACTATAGATGTCTCGGTCCAAAACTGAACCGGTATCCAAGTTGAATTTCCTGGTATCTGCATTTTCATCACGGGAAGAGACGGGCTACAGTTTGGTCCACGTCCGAATTGTTGCAATAAGAATGACGCCATAAAACCATCACCAATCGCAAAAGTTTTAGCAACAGACTTCTTCGTTAATGTGTTTCCATCGACAATGGTCACCGGATAAATCGAACCGTTGTTTAAAATAAATTCTAAGTTTGGATATCCAGCCGGCAGTAAACATGGCGAGCTCGCATTGATTGTTATTATAAGTTGACTGGTGCCCATACCTAATCCCACCAATTGAGTTAACTTTGCCGAAAGCTCATCCGGCGTGCATCCTATACTAGCCGCCGGTTCCGGGACAGAATTTATAATCGTAGTAGTAGTCATAGGTGATGGCGGATTAAGTGG
>DAIDJA010000180.1 GCA_027451605.1 Acidimicrobiales bacterium | reverse complement strand
AATTATGGGAAAAAATCTGTTATCAAATAGGGCAAACTTAAGCCAGATTCCTAAGGGGGGGGGCTTCGGAGCAGGTTTAAACTTTCGGTCGTCTTGTTGTGTGTATTGTTATTTTGTTTTCCGACATACGGTCGTCCGGCTACGTTAAATCAAAGTACCCCTGCAAGTATAGGGTTACCCCACAACTATGTTTTGTTACTTTGTCCCACTATTCAGGGTTGCACTGACAGTTCAACTCAGGCTTGGACCACTTCTGACGGCGGAACCACTTCGCTTGAATATACGGCAGTAAAGGCTACGGGGTTTAAGCCAGTAATTGTTACGACTTACACCTGGAAAACTATGGTAAGTTATTACAATAATACCGGTAATAACGATTTTTCTTTTTATGTTGCAATTGTATTGGGGGATCCCGGATGTTCTACCACTGATGATATGACTGATGCCGAAGCATCTTCAAGTATTTGGGGGAAGGCCGTAGCCGGTAATATCGAAGTCGTGGGTACCTCGACGGCCAATACATCCGGCACTCCCTCATCACTTAGAACTATTCATCAAAATTTGGTTCAAGATGGCATAAACTTTGTAACTAATGGCGGCAATTCATCGGGACCGGGGTTGTACCTTGATTTGAGTTGCTATTTTAATTCAAGCCCGGTCTCGTCTCTGTCAGTTATGAATTACTTCGGTACCTTTGATGTAGTCGGAAGTACCGATAATGCGGTTCATATGATCGGTGAGTCTCCTGCATTAACTCAGAACAGTGATCGTTCGCTCTCGGGGTGGGGTCCATCCGTTGAAGAATCCTTTACGAACTGGCCAAAGTCGACGTTTGTACCGGCGGCTATTGATGAAAATAACAATACCGCAGGTTACTCCGCTCCTGACGGATCACGCGGAGATCCTTATATCCTGACTTCAAACTATTACGTAGTACCCAACGGAGGTCCTTTCAGTGAATCTGAATCTTACGGTGGCAGAAATGGTTCCGAGGCCTGTCTGGCATGTCAGGACAGCAGTTCCGCCGTACCTTCCACAAAAGATCCCGTTAACTCAGCCACGGGTGACTATTCAAGTGAATCGACTCTGCTAAGTGTGCCCGGAGCAGGTCCGGATCTCTCTTTTTCGACATCGTATGATGCACAGATGGCACAGGCTCAACTGACCTCAGGAGCAGACGCCGGACCGTTGGGCTACGGTCGAACTTACAACTGGGATATGTACTTAACCGAAGACCCGACTACAAATGACGTTACCATTACTCAGGGAACCGGAAGCCAGGTAAGTTTTGTTCCCACGTCAGGGGATAGCAATGTCTGGTGTGTCTCAACTTATAACTATTGTCCGACATCTCCTCGAGTTACGGCATCTTTGAATTTAAACAGCGATTCAAGCTGGACCTTTATAAGGCAGTTATCCGGAGCTTACTCTTATATTTTCACCTCTTCGGGCTTACTGTCTGCGGAAACTGACCCCGCCGGAGACCAAATTACAATTACCACTCAGGGAGGTGCCATAGGCTGTAATCCCGTTTCTGCCAATACCTCTTGTACTATAGAAGATGTTGCGTCATCTCAATCCATTACTTTGAATTTTGCCACTTCCGGTACTCCTTCAAATCAACCGGTTCAGTTAATTTCGGTAACCGATTCGGACAACAACGGTCCGCATTTTTGTTTTTATCAGCAGTCCTGTGCAAGCGGGGCACCTGCCAATTCCGGGCATTTAGATGATTTGTATTCCGTTACAAACTATCAGGGAGGCAGTCCGACTTCTGATGTAACTACTTATACCTATGACTATTCCAACGCTAACCCCGATATGGTTGATGATTTGCTGACAGTGACAGGACCCAACGGACAGCCGGGTCAGCCTCAAGCCGGTACTTATCTGTCAAATACCTATGATTCATCCGGCAGAATAGTCATTCAGACCGAGCCCGACGGGAGTACCTCACAGTTTGTGTATAACGGTGATCCTCAATCAGTAGCGGGAGGAGCTACTGATGTTATATCATATCCCAACGGGATAATACAGTCGGGAATTTCCTGTATATCTTCAACTACATGCTACATGGTTTCAGGAAGTACGGTTATAATGACCACGAATTCGGGTACCACCTGGACAGACGGCAATATTTCGGGTATTTACAATCTTGCCGGCATATCTTGTCCCACCTCTACCGTATGTTATGGAGTTGGAAGTTCAGATACTGCGGGCATGGGAGCTATTGCAACTTTGTCATCGGGTTCTTGGACTGTGACAGATGCTCCGAGTGGGGTTGGCGAGCTTTATGGAATTACGTGTACTTCATCAACATATTGTATCGCCGTAGGCTCTTCTACAGCCAACGGTCAGGCAGTTATCGTAACGGATAACAACGGAAGTCTCACCTCAACGTCCGCTCCTATAGGAGTTAGCTCTTTATCAAATGTGAGTTGTGTAAGTTCAAGCGACTGTTATGCCGTGGGGCAGTCTTTTACTCCCGGTATTGCGGCCGTTATCTACTTTAACGGGAGTGTTTGGTCTGGCATAACAATTCCGGCAGGTGTAGTTCAACTCAATTCTATTAATTGCAACGGAACTTCGACTTCTGCGATTTGTATAGGTGTTGGACTTACAGATACCCCCCTGTCGTCTACCAATACCACTTCGGGTGCGGTAATATCGGCTACCGAATCAAACGGAACTTGGTCGGCTTGGTCACTTAACTCATCGCTTCCGCAATATGTTTATGATCTGACAGGAGTAAACTGTTTGTCTTTGTCAAACTGTTACGCAGTGGGTTATACGAATGCCTTAAACGCTTCCATAATATCGTCGACTAACGCAAATTCGTCTTCGCCGACTTGGGTAAATGATACGGTACCCGTGATGTTACCTTGGCTATCTGACATAAACTGTCTTTCTTCTTCGGATTGTTTTGCCGTGGGGTCTTCTCTTTCAGACATTACTCTACTATCGTCAACGTCGGCTACTATATTTTCTGCTCAAAGCCCGCCTACCGGTGTAACGGGTTATCAGTCTGACGCTTCTATGTTCTTGTTTTCTTCGGGAGTTGATGTATCGGAGACCTTTGGATATATGAGTGGTTCGCAGTACGGTACGGCTTATGAGAGAGATCCAAACGGACTGCTGTCAACTACCAGTTTTTCGGGTCCGGATTCCACGAATTCAAGTACCTATGAAGATACGAACAACATAATTTCAAACGATCAAACTCAGTCAATTTCTCAAAATGGAGCAACCACGGATACCAGCTACATAACCACCCCGGGTTCTCCGGCAATCAACCAGCCTTATTGTACGGTATCACCGGATGAAGTTGTAGCCGGCTATTCGTGTCCTTCATCTCCTCTGACCGCTCCGCCGCCCCCTAATACCGATCCCGATTTCGGAGTTACACTATATGCATATGATTCATACGGCAATCAAATCGCAACCGTAGACCCCTTGGGAAACACTTCCGTAACTCAATATACGGAAAACATCCCCGGCGTTCCCAATAATCTCGCCTACTGCACGATTGATGCCAAATCATATGCTTTAGGGGCAACTTGTCCGCCTTACGGTTACTATGCACCTGGAACAGTCGACAAGACCTTTAACTCAAACGGATATGTAACCGGGTCCGTAAGTGCCACCGGTGCAACCACAACTTACACTTATTCATCCGTGTTTCCCGGAAAGATTGCCACAGAGACGGCTCCGGACGGCACCGTAACTTCATTTACTTATAACTCGTTGGGAGAAACTACTTTAACGACCAAAGAATTTGATCCTTCCGGATGGTCAACTCCGTATATATCCACAACTCAAGATGCCTATGATGCCGCCGGTCAGCAGTACTGTTCGGTGACCCCTTTAAACTATGAATCCTCTGTTAGGTGTCCCACAAGTCCCCCTGCCTACGGAACTCAGGTTGTTGGAGCCACAATGACCTATTATGATGCCAACGGTAACGTCACTGAGACGGTGAACCCTCTTGGGGGTATCAGCGTTAATGCCTATGATATGAACGGAAGAATGTTTTGTTCAGTTGATTCTGCCAATTATGCAAACGGGGTAAGATGCCCGGGGCAACCCCCATCATTGGCGCCTTTGCCCGGAATAGAAGATCTTTATCTGGGTGCAACTATTACAACCTATAATTCATCGGGTCAGGCGATTCAAACAACTTCTCCTTTAGGTCTAGTGACCTTGAGTACCTATGACACTTCCGGTAATGTTATCGCCACTCAGACCGAAACCGGTGACAAGAATGATCCCGGTACTATAACATACAACCTATATAATTTATCGGGTCAGCAGGTAGCTACTTGTACCGTCGGTAATGGGGATGCTGGCGACTACCCCGGGTTTTGTAAGTCTGATACTGCGGTCGGAAATACAGATACCTTTCAGCAAAGTTTCTATGATCCATCCGGTAATGTATACTGTACTTTAACTCAGCGAGAGATCGATGCCGGCGGTGATCCCTGCCGATGTGTATATAGAGCCGTCGCGCAAATAAATCGGCTCGGGCCGCACGCTGATGTTCGGATATTCCCTGGCTAGGCGATCACAGAAGCTCCA
>DAIDJA010000179.1 GCA_027451605.1 Acidimicrobiales bacterium | reverse complement strand
TGGTCGCTTTAATCGGAGGCATAGACCCCCTGCTTAACAGAGTAAAGCAAATTTTGGACAATGCCAAAACTCAAAACATTGACGGAAGACCTTCAAATGAAGATTCCATCGACGATGACTTGAGGGTTGCGAGTAAGCTCATTGAAGTTGCCTATAATTCCGATTTGGACAATCTAAAAGTCCATGATCTTAGAAGTGAGTTTTATAGTGTGATGTCCGAGCGGGCGACTTCGACCATGTCTAAAGGCGTTTATGCGGCTGCCAGCAACGACTCAAAGCTGAAATTGCAAGGCTAAATATTCCGGCCTACCGATTTAGGAAGTCATTCCTTTCAGCCCGACCAAAGCTCTTGCGTGCTCTACCTCACCCATATGGCGTAATCCGTGTTGATAAATCCAACATTCGATTCCGATGAGTCTGGTAATTCCTCGTTTTTTTCCGACTCTTGCAGAATATGTTGAAGCTATAGTTGCCGGATACGGAGGAGCAATAATCGTTTCAGTCAGATCTTCAAAAGTAAGAGTCGTGAGCCAATTTTCAGTTTTATTAAATACGTCCGTCATGTAAACTTTAAAGACTTCATAGTTTCCGATAGACTGATTGGTCATCTCCTCGGTAGTTCTCTCTTTGCCGCTGTCTAAAATGTTGAGGCCCATCTTTTTTCCGAGGTTTTCATCAAAGATAAAAGATCCGGCTCCCAACATGGTAGCCGAATAGTCTTCAATCTGCGCAAAATGAAAAAGTGAAAAGGCAATAGGAAGTACATTTTCTTTTTGCACAAAGTTAACCTGATCAATGTTCATGGTGTCGACGGCGTCTATCCAAAGTGAATGCATAGCGCTCATTCGATCCGTCAGATTCGTCATGAATTCATCGAAGACTTCCATATACTTCCTCCCTTAAGATCTTGTTACTGACTCAACGGTCTGTAACAAGGATACAGTTTAAATAGGAAAACTTCCAGTTTTAAATAATATCGCTGAATAACGACATGTCTTGTCGATATTCCAGCGAGTAAAATAGCGGAATCATCAGGCGATATTGCGTATCAGAAATTTGTTTAGAAGTTTTTCAAAGCTTTATCGGCCTTAATTTTAAAGGCTAATTTTAGAGCTGCATTAAATTTTGGGTATTCATTTAAAAATACTCTATTAAGCTTCTCGTTTTGTCATCCTCCAGATCCCTAATAATGTAAATCCTATTGCCCACAGTAAAATTACAACTATCATCGCCCATGTCGGTAACGAAGGAATGCCAAGCGAATTTACTCCTCCAACTCTGGGACCGTTACCGCCACCACCGCCACCGATACCACCTAGGGTCCACAACGGTCTCAATTGTGTTAATGCAATGCCAATAAGCATTCTCTGCCCGTTAAGAAAATAGGGTATCTTTAGACTCGAAAGAATGGGGGTGATAATGATCTGCAGAACCAGCAGCAAAATTGTCGGAACGGTCCTTTGACCCATGGTAGCACCAAGGCTCAATCCGATAATAAAGCCCATAAAGGTAACTAATTCTAACCACAGTCCAACTTTAATCATTTCGAAATTGCTTGGATTTATTGAGCTTACTTCCTGATATATATAACCGGAAAAAATACTTCCGATATCTGATTTAACAAAGGATTTGGGGTTGACGTAATTACTATTGGGCAACTGAGCATTTGGATTAACGTGCTTCCCCGAACCCCCGACAATAATTCCACCATTGGGACCCACTGACTGGGGACCCACTGATTGTCCTATGGCATTGCTTATCTGATTTGGATGATTTAAAAGCCATGTTTGAAGCTGAGTTTCACTTAAGTTGATCGGCACCTCAATGCCGGAAACATTGACATACTGGCTTTGCGGCTTTCCCGCAAAACATGTAACCAAGCATAAAATCGTAAATCCCAAACCAACCAACGGAAGAATAATTGCCGATCCGGCTGCCATTCTGGAAAAGTACATCGAAATTCTTGATCTTCCGGTTGCAACCAATAACCGGAAAAATCCTTCGGTGATGTCGGTGCTTCCGGCAGTCGCCCCCAGGGTTGCGCCAATCACAAATCCGAACAATGACATTGGATCGGTGAGATGGGCAAATAGGCTGGGCGATCCCGGAAGTCCGTAGGTGGAGGGCTTTAACAGATGAGTGATCTCCAGTATCCCCAATACAATAACCGGAAGCCCTAGGGTGAGCAAAATAACGGTAAACATCAATCCGCGCCTCTTGCGCAATTCAAGCATTCTCATCTGTATCATTGGCAGTGACGGAATGAACGACAGTTTTCCTCCGACCCTGTAAAGTGCGGTTTCTGGGCTGAAGTCAGACGCATTCGCCGGCTGATGTAAAGCAGTTAACTCGCTCATCTGTCGTCACCTCCGAGTCTTGAAGTAACTGATAAAAACCATTCTTCCAAGCTGGTCTTGTTTTCAGTCAGCCCCCACACAGATATTCCGGATTCAACTAAAGTTTTATTAATTGCGGCAATTAATTCGTTTTCTATAACACCGATAAACCTAAGTATTAAACTGTCCTGATCGATACCTATATTGCCGTCGAGTAATTTTAGGTTCATTTCTAAAATATGTTTTTGTGCTTGTGGCGGATCAGAACATTTGATCTGTAGGGTTAAATCGGTTCCCCTCAAAAGCTCTTCGATTGGGCCCTGTTTAATTACGGTGCCTTTATCAACGATTGCTACCGCATCACATGTCTTTTCAATTTCATCCAATAAGTGAGAAGATAACATTACGGTTCTGCCTTCATCTACAAATCCCCTAATTAAGTTTCTCATCTCAAGCATTCCCGCCGGATCCAATCCGTTCATTGGTTCATCGAGCATCAAAAGCTGAGGGTCTGCGATAAGACAGGCAGCTATTCCGAGTCTCTGCCTCATTCCCATCGAATAAGATTTAACTTTGTCATTAGCCCTATGCAATATCCCGACTCTTTCCAAACTGGACTCAATCCTACTGTGGGTATCTCCGCCTCTGTTTGCGGCAAGCATTTGTAAATTTTGTCTGCCACTTAAGTGTCCGTAAAATCTTGGCTCATCTACGATAGCTCCCACTCTGGAAAGTGCCATGGATCTGTGTTTAGGAACTTCAAGCCCCAAGATTTTCATTTGACCGCTATTTGCCTGAGTCAAACCTAAAAGTGATCTTATAAGTGTTGTTTTCCCTGCGCCGTTCGGACCTAAGTACCCGAAGGCGCTTCCCTTCGGGACGTTAAGATTTACGTTATTAACGGCTATATTAGTGCCGAATTTTTTTACTAAACCTTTGACTTCTACCGCCAAATCTTCCGATGCGTTTCCTTTTGGGAGTTGAGTTTCTTGAATAGCCAAAATAGTTCCCTTTCTCTTCTATTTTTATGCGAATAAAAGTATTAATTTGCGTACAAAATTTATTGAATTTTTATCTCTATAATTGCTAAATAACTATATAACTATTATTATAGTACAATTGAAATTAACGATCCTGCCTTTTTTATTTTCAGAGACCTCAAAGGTTTTTATTAAATAATTATAAAAAATCGATGAGTTGTAGTTTTGTTTTGATTAAATTTACGACTAAGCCAATCTTAATCTAGGACGAGTGAATTAGCAATAGTTTGATGTGAAGTTTTAAGGTTAAATTAAGATTGAGAGATTTGAGATTCAATTCGATTAGACTTTTAAATATATATTTCATGAGGCCTTTAACTTAACTCATTTAAAATACGCCAAATATTGCTTTTCCGAAATTACAAATTGTCGAAAATTTCAAATCTATTTACCTTAAAAATCTGAACTAAATTGATTAAGTTGAAGACGTTGTGTGTTCTGTCCACGAAGTTCCGTCGAAGTATCGTAAATCGGTAGAATCTTCGGAGGAATGAGGATCATGATACCAGCCTTGTGGCGCAGATTGTGAATCGCTGCTTGTTGCAGATTCTTCGTTAGTTTCATTTTCGAAAACGACTTGTTGGCTACTTTCTTTAGGTAGATCCACGAACATATAACGGGTGCCTTTTCTTCCTTTTAAGATGAAAGTTATAATCGAAAAAATTACCATGAGTATAAATGCCGCAACGGATATGTAAACGAGCCATAATAATGGGTCCGTATTTAGCAGATTGTACTCATTGTGACTCAAAGTCTGGAACTCCGTAACGCTGGGGTTGCCGATTCCGTAAGCTGTCATCGAAACTACCGCAACACTTTGATCAACGTTGAAAATTACAATGTCAGATTTGTAATGATATGTTCCCGAAGAAGTAGTTGTGGAACCTTGCCATTGTTGAGTGATTCCATTCGGGATTGATATACCATTAATGTTACCGGTGGCTGAAATACTTGCATTAGGATTTGAACCGGTTTGAGACGGGTTCGTTAGTTGACTTTTTAGACTTTCAATTTCGTTTGATGCACTAAGTCCGGATGGCTCCCATTGCAATGCGATTGAGACTTGGACTTGAATCGTAGGATTCCAGTAGACCTTCCAAGTTGAAGCTCCAGCAGCCGAAAGTGCGCTACCGTCTGAAATTACGGCGGGTTTAAAAAATACCGAAGGTATCGTAGGAATATATTGTGTGCCGGTAACCGGTATTTTTG
>DAIDJA010000178.1 GCA_027451605.1 Acidimicrobiales bacterium | reverse complement strand
AAAATCAGGGGGCGCACAAAATCAGGGGGCGCACAAAATCAGGGTGGATCTGCATCTTCACAGATAAATAAATACATAAATCTGTGTTATTAATTGCAATGATGACAAGTTCGACTCGCAGACTCGCGGGAACTGATTTTTTAATATTCCCAATCAATGCTTATCTGTCGAGTCCCGTAAACGAATAAAAAATTGTTTGTTTTTTCGAACGAATTCAGATAAAACTTTTGATAATTAATATCATTTCATTCAAATCGAGATTGCCTGCAGACCTTGTTGTTTGGCAAAGATATATAAGTTGTTATAAATAGCCCCACCTCCGGAAGGCTGATAGTCGGGAAGCTGACTGACCGAAGTTAGGTTAGCGTTGCATCCCCCTAAAATAAATCCCCTAGTTCGTTTCACTGTTAAATTTGTAGGATTACCTGAGGTTTGAAAATTTGTAGTGTTGGACTGATAAATGCCAAATGAGATACACCAATAAGTCTTAGTAGTATTTGTGGTAGTTATGTCCCCGTTTGCAAGATTTAATATATTGTATTTCCCATTTTGATTAATAATTAATTTGTTATTTCCGGCGTCACCGATTTTGGCTTTTGTAAAAAAGTCGTAGCCACTGTAGGTTTGTACAGACCAGTTAAACTTTCCGGTTTGAGTATTTAAACCTGATATAGTTACCTCAGTTGACGGACCATCCGAAGAAGCGTGAGTATCAAAATTACTATTTCCCGTACAGATAAACCAAGGGTTTTGAGTAAAATAGCCACAGCCGAGTAATCCCCGGTCAGACCACAAGACATTTCCGGTGGTGATATTAATTGCAATCGTATATGCCTGTAAGGGGGAAACAACAGTACTAGCCGTAGTCGGAGCGACATTAAGTGAAATTATATCTTCATTTCCTAATTCATCGGCGTTCCATCCGTAGTCGGGACTTACATTTTGGTTAAAAAGTGACTGAGCGGTTTTAACCCACGCTACAGTTCCATCGTTGTTTAGTTGTTCGAGAGTAGGGGTATTTGAATCTGTTTGGAATAGACCGATCCCGAGCATTCTGCTAACATTTGGTATATATCTCACACTTGATCCAGTTAAGGCGTCTACTTCATTTAACCCGGTATTGCCCGTGGTCAAATTTGTGCTCGACATACAGATTAAAGTTGAGCTGTTCTGCGTGCACTGGGATGGTACGTCCCAAATTACTTGTTTGGGTAGAGTCCACATTATGTCACCTGCAGTCACGTCTATTCCCTGCGGGGTAACTACAGCAGGGTATGTCGGATCGGGATTTAAATCTACGACGATACCATCGATAATATTTATTGTTACCGGCTGACCTAGCGTTAATGAGGAATTATTGTACGGATACCCCCAAACTTGCTTTCCGTTTTTTACATTTAGTCCGACAAGTTCTAAATTGTTGTTAGGAGTTGATTCGATGGTAACGACGATATTTTTGTATACAACGGGATCGGCGACTGAGGTTATTCCGGGATCGGTCCACGGGGCACTTGAGGTGCCTTGTACAATTGTAAGACCTATCACTGAGACTATTATGACTAAAATTACAATTCCGATCGCAAAAAACCATTTTGTTTTGGGTCTTTTTCGTGGGTTTTCCGAGGCATACGGTGATTGAGTCGAATACGGCGAGTAGTTGCTAGCTTGTCCACTTATTTGGGATTGATTGTCAAGGTTTTGGGATGCCACATATGGTGTTTCCTGCCGATACTCGCTACCCGTTAAATTTGACGAAACAAATTGATTTTGACCCTGTGGCATATTACCCTGTGAAATATTACCCTGTGAAATATTACCCTGTGGCATTTGAGGCGGAGGTGTGTAGTTTGGATGAAGTTCCGGTGGATACCATTTTGAATCTGAGGCAATCCACCAATTTTCACCCTGCGGGTAGTCAGACATACTTCTTTAATCTCCAATCCTGAGTAGTATTTGCGAATAACTTTTTGAAAATGTTTAAACAGTGAAAAATTTATCTGGACAAATCTTATTACATGGTATTGCGACAATTTATGAATATTAATTTATTACGCGAACAAAACAATTGTTTTCGGGTGTCAACTGAAGTCAATATTTCAATTCCGGAATTGGCTTGGTCTTAATCAATTTCAACCGATTCTTGATTTGCAATATCGCATCTGTCAGAGAAATTATTAGTCAAAAAATTAATTATCGGTAGTGGCAGGGAATTTTGATGGCTGTTTGAGTCTATGGGATAAAAGAGATCACTTGTCGGTAGGTAATTCAGATCTGGCAGATTTTAATTTTCGTTCCTATGTCATTCAGTCGCAGCGTTTTTAAATTGCATAAATGCTTCATATGCCCTTGGACCGTATACGGTGACCGTAGCCCCGTCCATCATTAGGGCAACTCCTATGGCTTCTGCCACTTCCTGCTCGGTTGCCTTTGCTCGTAATGCTCCTCTGGCATGGGAGGCGATACATCCGTCACATCGTTTAACAACTGCGATCGCAAGTGCAATTAGCTCTTTGGTTTTTATCGATACCTCTCCGTCTTTCATCGCATGTTTATGCGTCTCGGCAAAGCCGGACCATATTTCCGGTATGTGGCTCCTTAGGTCCTTCACCGGTTGTCTAAGATCTTCGAGTACTTGTTTATAATCCGTCAATTGTAAACCTCCAAATTAATTGTAACTTAACACTTAGTTTAACTGTGTTTGTTTCAGCTTCGATATGTTTAAGCGGGTAATCATCATGTTAATCGTCAATTATTATCGTAAAAGCTTAAATTAAGCATTTGATATTAATGGATACGACTGACCAAAAAGGTAAGACTTAACCCACAGTTTAATATTGCAGGCTGTCAATCTTGTTCTCTCTGTGACGGAGATACTCGTGGGATAAATATGTTCCCAAGGCAAAGACGAATAACGACCACGAAAATACCAAGATAAAATCTAAGAGAAAGTGATACGATAATTTTTTATGTCCGTAAAGATTTGTCGCATAAAGCGGCCAGAGGCAAAACGGAATAGTGAAAGTTGAAGCCACATACGGAAGCGCCATTTTTGAAAGCCATGGGATAATTGTCAGTCGGTTTTTAATCCTCTCTTTAACCAAAATCTGTCTATACGGAAGGGTGGCTGAAATAAGATTCCCAAACCCTATCCATGGGCCAACCGGTACGATAGCAACTAGTATATCCACCAAGAGCAACTTGTGATTATGGTCGATTATGTCGCCGATTACAGCAAAGACAATCGATACCGGGATAATTATTCCGGTGAGCATAGTATTTCTTATATTAAGAATTTGAATCGCCGAAAATCCCTTTTCTCTCATCAACTTATAACGTATCGGATCGGCTCCGAGTTGATTGGTCGCAGTGACATCGGCAAGCAGCCAAGTAGACATAATTAGACCGATGAGCCCTGCTCTGAAGTAGTGATGATGTGTATAGTCAGTCAAAATGATCGCCACGATGGCCAATACGAAATTAAAAAATAGCGTACTTAACCACCAAAAAGGTGGTTTAAATGAGTAGATTAATTCCTCTTTAACCTGTGAAAAAAACTTTGCCATTTTAGATTTAGGCTAACTCAACTGCGGAATATACCGGTTTTTTCCGCCGTCTGCATTGTCGCAACCGGTTCACCGATATTTTACTAGCTTCCATAAACGATGCAAACTCTATGTCAAAGATTCCTACTTGTAAAACCTTAATATCGTTTTGCGTATAATCTTGATAATTGTGAGAATGACTCAGTTGCTTATACGAACGTTAAGAGATGCCCCTCAGGATGCCGAGGTCGAAAGCCATAAGTTGCTGGCCAGAGCCAGCTATATTTACAGGCTTTCCTCGGGTGTATATAATTTTATGCCCCTGGGTCAGAGGGTATTGGAGAGATTGAATAAGGTAATCAGGCAGCAACTTAACGATGTCGGTTCCCAAGAGCTTTTAATGTCAGTTCTTCAGCCGGTTGACCTATGGAACGAAAGCGGAAGAAGTGCTGATTTTGGAGGACTGCTTCCTGCCTTTTTAGTCGAGGGTCGTTCGGGGAATTACGTCATGGGTCCAACTCATGAAGAAGTTGCCACAAGGTTAGTCTCCACTTATGCAAAATCATATAAGGACCTTCCGGTAACTATATATCAGATTCAGACAAAGTTTCGAGACGAGGCTCGTCCGAGATTCGGGCTTTTGCGCACAAAAGAACTAATAATGTGTGACGCATATTCATTTGATACCTCAAAAGAGAAGATGGCTGAAACCTATGAAATATTAAGGGGAGCTTACGATAAAATCTTTAAAGCTCTTGAACTGGATGCAACTCCGGTTGAAGCCAAGAGCGGAGCAATCGGCGGGGATGTAAATCACGAATATATGGTGCCCTCTCCGATCGGTGAAGACACATTTGTCTCATGTACCAATTGTAAGTATTCGGCAAATACTGAAGTAGCCAGAAAAAGCGCGCCGTCAGAGGAACTCCTAAGAATTAGACAAAATGAGCTTTTGGAAGAATTTTCGAACTCCTCTCCCGAAGAGATCGCAACACCGGGGTCGGGTTCGATTGATGAAGTTGCCGAGCTCCTCGGATTGAGCGAAAAGAAAAATCAACTATTGAAAAGCT
>DAIDJA010000177.1 GCA_027451605.1 Acidimicrobiales bacterium | reverse complement strand
CTTGAATTTACCGAGGACACTTTAACCGATGCTCCCGTAGGGCTAGTGGCTACAAAGTATCCCCAAGCGGCAAGAGTTGCAACAACGCAAGTAGCAATTGCTTTAACCATTAGTCCATGAGGTTTAATGCCGGAAAACATTCTCGGATTGAAATTCGGTTCAGAATGAACGTTCTTTACCGCCGATTGCATGCTTTGCCTTAATTTTTCTTCGAAATCATTCATTTCTATTTTGCCTTTCAATTAATATTCTTGTTCGCTAATTTCTTCGATACCGAGATCGACTTTCTTTTTGATAGTATCCAATGAGCGTATTATTAAGCTTGAAACAGATGCCGCACGACAGTTGATAACTTTTGCAATCTCCTTGTCGGAAAATCCCAAATAATATCTTAAAATTACCGCTGTTTTCTGCTTCGGTTTAAGTATGTCCAAAACATCTAAAAAGTCATTATCCGGATTTTGCTCAACCTCCGTGGAATTGGAAAGTTTTTCAAGCTTTTGGCGTTCGAATATTCTCGACCTGATATATGATTTACATTTATTTACCAACGCCATCCTTGTATATGCCCTGGGATTAGATAGATGGTCATATCTCTTGCATACCGATATAAAGGTATCCTGAGTTATGTCTTGGGCGATTTCAACATCTTTAACAAAAAGATAAGCCAGCTTCACCAAATCAGTAAAGTTCTGATCATAAAAATCCCGGAATGGTATGTACCCTTCGTCGGTTAACTTTGCTCCGCTTGGGATTTCTTCGACCTCTTCGGATTCTACCATCTGTCCTGAATCCAGGTCATTTTCGGCAACATTGCTTATCTTATTCATTCCAATCAGCTTTCGTTTTGAGATTGAATACATTTATTAGACTCCTGAAACTATTGAATTCTGGCAAAAAAATAAAATTTATTCCTTTCTTATAGGTTATCGGCAGGTCCCATAAAAAAACTATCGCAATAGGTCAAAAACCTATCTTAAATTTAGGTCCATATCCGGTCTTCAATTTTGTGTATGCATTAAAACAAGCTAAGCTATATTTAATAAGCTGGCGCTCGTAGCTCAATTGGACAGAGTGTCTGACTACGAATCAGAAGGTTGCAGGTTCAAATCCTGCCGAGCGTACATTCTAAAAAATGAGTTGATTATGGAACGCCTCATAGAAAAGCTCAATACGGCAATCGAGACCAAAGACACAGATACTTTTTTTAAATTGCTGGATAATAAAGTCAAGTGGGGAAGTGGCGAGCGAGCGACCAAGTGCCGATGCAAATTAGACGTAATTAAGATGATCAAAACGGCACTTTCATCAGATTTGAATGTGGTCCTAATTGACATTTTTGAAATAAACCATAATATTATATGTGAATTCTTAATTGGCTCAGATAAAAGAAATTTTGTAAGAACAAAACAATCAGAATCCGATTGCAAAAAGTTATTTCACGTATACAAAATTAAAAATAATCACATCTACGAAATCATACCTTTGCCAAATCGCAAACTTGCCGTAGAATTTGCTTGTCGATAACAGTGTGAGGGATAATTTCACCGGCCGGACAAAGCCAAATCGCAAATTCAATATTTTAAACCGTATTTGAAAATATCTTCATTGACGACTAACATAACGCTAGAGAATATTTCATATATTAAAGAGGAAATAATGGACGAATTGACTGCCCTCATAACTAAAACAATGAAAGACACTTGGCCTGACATCGGAGTTACCATATGGGATCCGGTAGAAGCAAGACAGATCGTTAAAGATATCGTTTTACCGATAGAGCCACCAAAGGTTAAGGAGGTAAGAGATATAAAAGTTTCAGGGCGTTCCGACAACTTAATTCCGATAAGAATCTATACGCCAATAGACCACAAGAATGTTTCTCCGGGAATTATTTATTTTCACGGAGGAGGATGGGTATTAGGGGATCTTGAAACCCACGACCACGTAATAAGAGAATTGGCAAATTTTACGGGAGCCGTGGTATTTTCGGTAGACTACAGGCTGGCGCCGGAAAATCCGTTCCCGGCGGGAATAAATGATGCTCAAGATGCTATTAAATACGTATTTAACAGTGCCTCAGAATACGGCGTCAATGCTGATTCAATCGCTATTGCCGGTGACAGTGCGGGAGGAAATATTTCCGCTGTCATGTGTATCCTCGCAAAAGATGGGCAAATCCCAATGCCAGTCTTTCAGCTTTTAATATATCCCGTCACGGACGCTAATTTTGAAAGACCTTCATATAATCAGTCCGACGAATTTCAATTCCTAACTAAAGCCCAGATGAAGTGGTATTGGGATAATTACATCCCAAATCCGGCTGATCGAATAAATAAGCTAATTACCCCTTTGAATGCCGATGATCTTTCAGGACTGCCTCCGACTTATGTGGCAACTGCCGAGAATGACCCTCTGCTCGACGAAGGAAAACTTTATGCAGACAAACTTATAAGTTTCGGCAATAAAGTTACCTATCGGCAGTTCGACGGACTGCCCCATGGATTTATCAACCTTTACGAATACTCATTTGTGGCACGGGATGCGACTTACGAAATGTTCGCAACCGTACGCGATGCACTGTGGAGCAATTAGCCACTGAAAATATCATTTACCGACAAGATCTCATAACCAAAAAATATAAATCTTTGCTAAATTTCCTTAATTTTAAATCGAAGGATCACCTTTGACTTAAAATTAAAGTTACCGCTTAGTAAATTAGCGCCCGTAGTTCAATTGGACAGAGCGTCTGACTTCGGATCAGAATGTTGGGGGTTCGAATCCCTCCGGGCGTACAATTTATTAACCGCTAACTTAAATAAAACTGCAACAAATACTTCGAGCATCCGAATGAATTACAGGTTCATAATAAGTTTTCCTGAAGTTATTTTATAGGTGGATCAATTGGCACTTTTAAAGATATGGCGGCTTAAGCCGTCAAATTAAGTTAGATTATTAGTATGCCACAGACAATTTTACGCCCGTTAAATGTAGGTGAAAAGCTTGATGTTTCACTTAAACTTTGGCGAGCATCCTTTAAAAAAATTATAGCCATTACTGCACCGGTTTGCATTCCCGTGGCAGCAATAATGTCTGCTATGGTGGCCTATCTTCTTACTAATTTAATTTCTAACACTTCGAATTCAATATCGCCTTTTAACATATCCCCAAATCAGAATACAACTCCTTTTAAAACTGCCGCTTTACCGCACTTCAATATTGTCTCTTTTGTTCTCTTTTTGGCAGTTATGGAATATCTGATATCCATTTACACTTCCGCTGCGACTTTTAAGGTGCTGACGGACACATATATCGACAGGGACACCAGCGCGGCAGATTCAGTCAAATTTGTTATGAAAAAGCTTCACTCGGTCATATGGATTAATTTCGAAACAACTGTTATTGATCTTTGTATATTAGTCATTCCGCTTATTGTCACCGTAATTTTGATAGCCGCCGCAAATCTGGCTTTGCATGATGTTCTGCTAAACGTGACAATCGGATTTTACCTCGGAATAGCCATATTGGCGGTATTCCTTTTTGTGACAATGACATTTACTTTAAATGTCCCAATTCTATTAATGGAAGATGAAAGAGGAATTAATAATATCCGACGTTCCTTCAGTCTGACCAAGCGTGGTTTCTTTAACATGGTAGTGGCATATATACTCGCTTATCTACTTACCACTGTCGTATCATATGCAATTGAGTTCCTAAGTTTTATTGTATTGGCATTCGGACATGGATTCGGAAATTTCATGGTCATGTATTTGATCATTTTTGCCTCGAGCTTTTTGATTACTACTACCTTTATCTCTTCGGTCATCACCGTAGTTTATATAGACCAAAGAGTCAGAGCCGAAGGTTTTGATATTGAAATGCTTGCCGCGGGATTAGGATACGATGTTTCAGCCGTTGGATCGGGAGGTTCCGAAAATATGGTCGGGCAACAAACGGGCTACGGACAGTCTAAAAACTTTTACCAAAGTCGATCCGAAAGAACAGGCTACTCAACTCACGGGCAACCCCCCAATCCTTATTCGAACCCATTTCCGCCACCCCACTACGGTCAGACTGGACAATCCGGGTCTCAGATACCACCTTTCTACGGAACGCAGGATTATCCTCCACAACCTCCGGATATTCAAAACCAAGATCGCGAATATCCGAAATAGGATAAGTATCATTAAAGTGACAGCAACGGTAAATCACTTATAGAAAAATCCTTCGACAATCATGCTAATTTTGTATTTCATCCCAGCCGTTAATAACTTTTCTACTAAAGCGAGGCAGAAAGCTAATCAAATTTTAAATGGGAAGAGCTTTAAAAATCAACATCTGGGATTCATTCGTGCGTTTCTAAACTTTATCAATAGGATCTACAACGACACTTTGGGAAAAATTTTTAAAGTAATAGGACACTTGTTTCACAGTTTGTTTAGCGCCAGTAATCGTATTTTTGGGCCAAACGGTCCAATTATAGTTATATTGATCATTGCCGCCGCAATCGGCATTCTTATTTACTTTGTAGTTCTCAGACGTCAACGCATTGCTGCCCAACACCAACAATTAGTGGCCGAAAAAGACTTTGAAAAAATTGATGATATCGGCACC
>DAIDJA010000176.1 GCA_027451605.1 Acidimicrobiales bacterium | reverse complement strand
CCGATCCATCTTCGCGGTAGTTCATACCCTCTTTAAAAGACAGATTAACGGCGAGCATTATTCTCGATAGCTCACCGCCGGAAGCAACCTTGGACACAGGTCCTGCCTGAGAAGAAACATTTGTTGCAACTAAAAAATCGACGTCATTGGAACCTGCCCCTTTAATCGCAATTTCGAATCTGGCATCAGCCATTGCAAGATCTTTCAGACGAGAAAGTATCTTATCGACAAGTATCTTTGAGCAAGTTGATCTCGCCTGCGTAATTTTCATCTCCGCATCTTTTATGTCATCCAATAGTTGTTGTCGCTCCTTTATCAGGACTTCCTTTTGATCTTTTGAACTTTTAGCTAACTGCATAAGACCTTGGAGCTGATCATGTTTTTTAAGGACATCTTCAAGTGATCCGCCATATTTTTTGGATAGTGATCTTAAAAGATGAATCCGCTGATTTATCGCTTCAAGTCTGTCAAGGTCCAATACAATCTTGTCTTTTAAATGAGCTAAATCATAAGATATCTCAGATACTTCCATACGGACATTTTCAAGCCTTTGACATAATTCCCCGGCGGTATCGGTCATAAGAGAATTCAGAGAGTCCTGCGCTCTTTTCAAAAAGGTTAAAGCGTCTTCACGGTAAGCATCATCGTCGGCTGTCAATTCGTTTTTGGCTGCATCTATGGCGTCGGTAATTTTCTGAGCTTTCGCTAAAACTTCCTGTTGAGCTGAAAGCTCCTCCAATTCGGTAATTGACTCGATCTTGGCTGCCTGAATTTCTGCGATCTGACTTTGGTAAAACTCAACTTCGGTATCGCTGAGTTTGCCGGTTTCAAATTCTGCAAGCCGCTTTTCTGTCGCCCTTAACTTAGCCTTAGCTTCTTTAAGCTGCAATGTATCGATACCGGCAAAACTGTCTAATACTTCGGCTACATAGGCTGGCTTAAGCAATTTGAGCGACCCGTGTTGTGAAAATATTTCAATCTGAGCCGAACCGACTGATGCGAACTCCTGAAGCGGAACTGATTCTGAGTTTATCCAACACCTAGACTTGCCGGATCTGTTAAGCGACCGGACCATTGAAACTTTATTAAGATCCCTGTCGATGAATTCAGCTTCTATCAGACAATTCTCCCCAAACGGTCCAATTAAGGACTGAGAGACTTTATCGCCGCTCAGAATAGCAAGAGCTTCGACCAATAGGGTTTTACCGGCTCCCGTTTCACCGGTCAATACATTAAATCCTTTGTTAAAAGTTATATCAAGATCTTCGATAATCCCAAGATTTTGAACGCTTAGATAGCTGAGCATATTGATTATTAAAATTTAGACTTAAGCTTATCTATAAAGTATTCACCGTCATGGAACTTAACAAGTTCGATGTGCTCTTTTTTTGTTCCGATTATTACGGAATCACCCGCCTGCAACACAGTCTTTACGGATCCGTCCACCACCAAAGAGGCCTGTCTGTCACCTTCGATAATTAGCTTTAATATCGCAGTCGGATCTAAAACCAATGATCGGTCAAATACAAGATGAGGGGCGATCGGAGTTATTATCACTGCATCCAAATTAGGTGCCACAATGGGACCCTGAATCGACAAGTTATACGCAGTTGAACCGGTAGGGGTACAGATAACAATTCCGTCTGCACTGTAGCTTTCAAAAACATTGTCATTAATCAGCAACCGGAATCGTATTGTCTTACCCGGCTCCACCTTTTCAATCACAACATCATTAAGGGAGGTTAACCCCTTGGATTCAAAGCTGTCTCCCCTAAAAACTGACGTCGTCAGAATCATCCTTCCTTCTAATTTAAAGTCTTTGTCAATAAGCTTCTTCAAAGAAGATTTAACGTTCACCGGTTCCACTTCAGTTAAATAACCCAGATGTCCCAAGTTCACTCCGACTATTGGCACCTGTCTTTCTTCCATATAACTTACAGCTTTAAGAACGGTGCCGTCACCGCCGATGGTAATTATAAAATCCACGTTGGAAATCGAATCTTTATCAACCTGGTCGACTGCTTCGATATTATGAGATCTCAATACTGATATTACGTCGTCTTTAACGACTTCAACCCCTTCTCGATTAACCGGATAAACAAGTCCTATTTTCATATCACAAAATTAACTATAGCCTCAAAGTGTTAATAATTTGTGCAAATTCAATGCTGTCTCCATTTTCGTTAATTGCCATGAGGAAAAATTCCGTGTTGCCGGAACCGCCCTTAATCGGCGAAGTGACGGCTCCTGTTACCTTCATGGAACAACTAACGAAACAGTCATATACGGTTTTTAAAGATTCAATCCAATACTTCGGGTCTTTTACTACCCCTTTGAATTTGCTCGCAACTTTATGGGAGACTTCAAATTGCGGTTTTACCAAAAGCAACATCTGAGTACCTTCCGATACAAATACTTTAACCAATTTCGGAATAATTAAAGTTAATGATATAAAAGAGAGATCTCCGACAATTAAACCAAAGTTTTCATCTGGTTCAAGGAAAGTATTTCGATCCGATTCGTCTATATTTTTGAGATTTATCTTTTCAAAATTGGATACCCTTAAGTCATTTAAGACCCTGGGATCGATTTGATTTTTACCGACATCGACCGCAACTACCTTTTTGGCATCTCTTAATAGCAACACTTGAGTAAAACCACCGGTTGAAGCTCCGGCATCCAATACGTTTAGCCCCGAAACATCCACCTCCAAAGCCGTAAGAGCAAATTCCAATTTATGAGCCCCGCGACTGACCCATTTAAATTCCGGCTCAACAAAAATTAAATCGGTCATAGAGACCATTCTGGATGGTTTGTCTGCGACCGATTTGTTAACCAGTATCTTGTTTTCGGAAATAAGCCTCTGGGCTTCCTGCCTGCTGGAAGCCAACTGTCTTCTAACTATTTCTAAATCAAGCCTTCGTCTTATTTTAAAATTTTAAGTCTATTTTTTGGCTACCGTCTTTTTAGCCGTAGCTTTTTTTGCCGGAGCTTTCTTTGCTACTGCCTTCTTCACTGCAGCTTTTTTCACTGCAGCTTTTTTCACTGCAGCTTTTTTTGCCGGAGCTTTTTTGGCTACCGTCTTTTTGCCAGAAGCTTTCTTTGCAGGAGCTTTCTTTGCTGAAGTGGCTGAAGAACTTGCAACAACTTTTGAAGCCGTAGATGATGATCGCGAAGGCTTTGACATGCCTATTAATGTTCTGGCATCTGAAATTACCTTACCAATAATTTTTTCGACATCATCTTTTCCTACCAAATTTAAAAGAGCCACCTGTCGCTTCACTTCTCGTGACACAAATGCCGCTGCGGCTTCGGAGTTCTTCTTACTTCTTTCCAAAATTGCTTCGACTGCTTTGGCCGACTTATCCTTTTGGAGTTCGCCTTCTTTAACCATATCGTTTACAATTTCCTTAGCACGGGCACTGGTCATTTGACCGATATTCATGCTCGCATCTATTGTTCTTTTTAATAATTCAAATTGTCCCATATATATAGCCTACCAATATGTTGGACACGATGCATAAAAATTCAGATAATGTCGCTCTCGATTGCTTCTTCAAATAATTTCTAAAATAAATTTAGGTGTATATGAGCCGTTAACATAATAGTGTGACAACGGATTGGTTTAAAGCCGTTCATGGTTAGCCAATTAATCAGTCAGTAAACTTCTTTTATTTTTTTTTGACAATTGCCAGTGTGTCCTGATAGCTTGCCTTACCATTTTGAGACATTTAAAAGTGACTGCTCAATATCAACTTGGTGAAATTAATTTCCTAACAGGATATTTTCA
Organism: Acidimicrobiales bacterium; assembly: GCA_027451605.1. Taxonomy (GTDB): domain Bacteria; phylum Actinomycetota; class Acidimicrobiia; order Acidimicrobiales; family JABEUL01; genus JAJZNL01. The sequence goes on along the minus strand of DAIDJA010000176.1, from coordinate 835 downwards.
AAATGTCTTTTCACGGAGTCGAATATTTTTGAGAAGTTCACTTAAAATAAGTTTTGACTAACTCAGACAAATTGTCGGATTCGAACTTTATATCAAACTTTGTCTTATCGGAAGTTTCGACGATGCCCGATTTGACGTATCCGAAATTGGCATTCAGTTTTTTGGCGAACATTCCGTCAGTCGTAAGACGATCACCGACAACCATTTCGATTTCTGAGTCGCCAATACAAGATCTAACCAAATATACCGCTAAGTTATTTGGTTTGCCCGCCACTATGGGCGCAGTCTGGCTGGAAGTCTGAATGGAAGCTACTACCGATCCCGCACCGGGTATCTCCAGGTTGAACTGAAGCGGATAAGTAGGGTCGTTATTTGTGGCAATGAATTTTGCGCCTTTTAAAATTAAATTTGTCGCCAAAGCTATGTCATAAAAATTAATATTAAAAGCAAGTCCGACAACCACTGCATCAAAATTATTGGGGATAGAAAATCGCTTTATAAATTGCACCAACCTGTTAAAATCAAATTCATCCCATGGGTTAATGCCTAGAAGAAGATCTGCGGTGGAAACCGGGGTAGCACCTTTCATTTCAATTGCTTCTCTTATCCCCTTTCCTCCGACATATAATACCTTTTCACCTTCTTTGATCAACTGACAGGCCGCCACAGACGAATTAAGAATATTCTTGGAATTAACCTTAAGCCCTTCGTAATTAAGCCTTAATTCCAATTCCGAAATGGTGGAAAAGGAGTTGTTGGTAAAAAACACGGGCTCTCTGTTATTGGACACAAGAGTCTTTATGGCGTCAACCGAGCCGTCGATATATTTATCTCC
>DAIDJA010000175.1 GCA_027451605.1 Acidimicrobiales bacterium | reverse complement strand
AATTATCTTTTTACCCGACTTCTGTCAGTTCATGGGATTCAGAATTAATTTGATGTGAACTTTTTCTATCTTTTCTTCCTAAATTGCTTGGAATAAGTGACATTAGACCTCCGGCAAAAATAATAAATCCTGCGGTCCAAATCCAAAAAATAAACGGCTGCACAACTATTCCCAAAACAATGCTTGCCGATGACGAACCGGACGGGAGCTCCGAGAGCGTAATGTAGATATCTCTGAATGGAGTTGAGTTAATCCCGGGTGTACCGATTCCCTGTGACTGATTGGGGAATAATGTAATTGCCGGACGGTATGGCCCCTCGCCGTTGATATAAATTTTGGCAGAAGTAACGCTGTCCTGAGGGTAAACTCGGGTACTTAGTCCCTTAAATGTAAATTTAATATTGTCAAAAGTTGAACTTTGACCTTTAACCAGAGTTATGTCCCCTCGTTGTCCCAATGTTACGGCGGACATTACTGCGATAGCTAAAATTAAGATACCAATGTGTGCAATCATGGAACCTCCTTTTCGTCCCAAGAATGTTCTAAAAGCAGATCTTCCGCTCCGTTTGAAGTTTTTAAACAGTTGTCTCATTGAAACTGAGACGCCTAAGGTTGCCGCACTGTAAGTTATAATATCCAACGGGTCGGAGAATCCCATAATCACCAGTAAAATGGCAACAAATGCGGCAATAACTCCCGGAATGACGAGTCGGTTGCCGAGTTCGCCAATTTTTATAGGTTTGTAGCTAAGAACAGGAGCTACGCCAATCAAAATTAATATTGCAAATGCAAATGGTGCTGTTAACGTATCGTAATAAGGTGGGCCGATACTAATTGTTTTTGAAAAGTGTTCTATGAGAACGGGATAAATTGTTCCAACAAAAACGCATAAAGCGATACATAAGAAAAGCAGATTGTTTAATATAAACGTGGCCGGCTTCGAAAGTTCTCCTTGAATTAGAAACGACTTATCTTTTTCTGAAATCAACGGTGCCTTAAAGGTAATTGAATATAAGGATATTAATACCAAAATTGCAATGGCAATAATAAGGTAAATCCCAATATTAGAATCGCTGAAGGCATGTACCGATTCGACTACACCTGATCGGGTTAAATATGTACCCAGAATCGTAAGTGTAAATGTGACCAAAATAAGAGACATTGTCCAGGTCTTAAGAACCTTTCTTTCTTCAGTGGCGATGCCACTATGAATTGCTGCGGTTGCGGTAAGCCAGGGCATCAAAGCGGCATTTTCTACGGGGTCCCATGCCCAAAAGCCGCCCCATCCCAAAACCTCATACGACCACCAGGCTCCCATAATAATTCCAAGCGACAGACAGGCCCATGGAACAATTAACCAGAACCTGGTAGCTTTTTGCCATTTTATGTCAGGCTCTTTTGCGAATAACCGACCGAGTGTAATTGCAAAGGGAATTGTAAAACCTACGAGTCCGAGATATAAAAGCACCGGGTGTATTGCAACCAGAGGGTTATCCTGTAGCAAGGGATTGGGTCCGGCGCCATTGGCAGGAATTTGTCCGGTTACGTGGCTAAAAGGATTCGCCGGAACAGCAACCAAAAATAAAAAAAATAGAGCCACAATTAAGTTAATTAACTGAGCATAAATTATTACCCTACTGCCTGAATTTTTATATTTCAAATAGAAAATTGATATGTAGAGAGATAGTATGAAAACCCAAAGTAAAATTGAACCGGCGAGGGCTGACCAGAGTCCGGCAATCGTATATAAAAGCGGTGTTTGAATGGCATTATTCTGAGCCACATAAGCTAATTTAAAGTCATGTGTGAACAGAGCATGTTCCATAGAAATTACAGAAACTGTTATACCGATTAAGAATAAAAACATCCAGAATTTATTTAAGTCTCGCAGCTTTATGGACTCACCTTCGGTTGAAACCTTCCTTTTTATGACTGCGATCAGGATGTTAAAAACAGAAATTGCTGCCGCAATAATACTGAGATAAATTCCCGCCTCCCCCAAAACTATATTGATGTCCATTACAGAGTACCGCTCATTTAGATTTAATTTTTGACAATCTTAACCCTGTTCGGATGTGCAGCTATATATTGGTTGGTATGTTTAACCATAATCTGCGAAGATAAAAATAGAAGAGAAGTTCCTCCCGGACCATTCCCCTTCGCAAAGTGTCCCACCAAAACTACGGGTATTCCCGGCTGAAATAGTTGCGGAGGAGATCCATTTGAAATGACGGGAACAACTGTTTTCCCCGAAGAAATCGAAAACAGAGTTTCTTCATTTTTTCTTTTGATCGTACTACCGATTACATTACCTTCGATTCTGAAGTCTGAAGTCCCTAAAGTTTGTCTATTGGCAACTGCCTGGCTTGCAGTTTCAAAATATTCTATGGAGTTTGTAAGGCCCTCGTAAATAAGTGCCCCAAAAATTACCAATAAAATCGCCAAAACTATGACTATTCTGAGTTTCCGCCTCTTTAGCAATCTCTCATTAGTTGTCATTTCGATTATCTTTTGAAATTCGCTCAAGCTCCAACTTGGCCTTTTGAAGACGGTTCCGCAATGCTTTACGGCGAAAGATTAGGTTCATTGAATAGCCCGCTATAGAAACTATGGCAATAGTGTATCCTGCAACTACATATGCGTTCATAACACTACGGCTCGTTTCTTCGCTGCATGATTGCCCTTTGAAGTTCAATCTCTGAATCAACTACCTTAAGCAGTTCAATGTCGTAACGAACTTTCATCATCCACCCCCAGATTAAAGTTGTGCATAAAAATCCCAGACCCATGGTAAGTCCCATTGAAAGGGGTACAGTTAAGTGCAGACCCGGGGTTAGGACGCTCGCTGTTTGATGCAAAGTATTCCACCACAGGACGGAAAAATGAACTATTGGGACATCGATTGCGGCAAAAAGTGCCGTTATCGCATTACGGTTAGCCTTTGTTTTATCGGATCCGTCTAACTGTCTTATGGCCAGATAGGCAATATACAACACCAAAAGAACTGCCGTAAGGGTTAGTCTCGCATCCCAAGTCCACCAAACTCCCCAGGTAGTACGCCCCCAAATTGACCCTGTGACAAGGGTTAATGCGAGATATAGAACTCCAATTTCAGCCGAAGCCCCCGCGATTTTGTCCCAAAAATAACTTCTGGTTTTGGGCCAAAGCCATAGAAGCGAAGCTAAAGTTGTCGTCCCGAATGCCAGATACAGCGCCGCCCAAGCTACGGGGGGATGGACGTAAAGCAATCTGACCGTATTTCCCAGATGCTCGTCTTTAGGCGTAATAAAAAGTCCCAACCAAATCGTAAGACATGCCGTTAAAACAGAGCCGATACCCAAAATATACTTTGTGTAGCTAGGACCGGTTTTCTTTAAAATATTTTCGATCAGGGTGATCTCTTTTTGGGTTTGATTGTCAGAATTTTCAGTTTCAAGTATTGAAGTCAATAGTCCTCCAGGAGCGGTTCAAAAGAAATTGAACCAACGGAAAAATATGCTACGGCCAGTAGAAACAAAATTACTACCCATATAAGCTTAATACTTCCAACTCCGGTAAATGTCGGCAGCGAAGCCTTCGTGGCTGCAAGCAACACAGGCGAAGTTAACGGAAGATATATTAGGGGTAAAAGGGTCTCCGATGTGCTTGAGGAAATAAACATTGCTCCAAATATAATTCCGGCCGAACTTAATGCCAGTGAGGCCACTGCCATGACGAGAATTTCGGTTAATATATTACTCACGCCATGCAAACCGGTATTGAATACAATTGCTGTTATTGACATGGTCGCAATGCCGATAAAAAATATTTCAATTGCAACGGCCATAGCTTTACCCATGAATACTCCGGCCAAATCATATCCGGAAAGCCTCAGGGCTTCACCTCCGCAATCACGTTCAACGGCTATGCTTCGCTGTACGGCGAGCATTGAACAGAGCAGAACGGAAACCCAAATTAAACCGGCTGCATTTTGTCTAAGCGGATTCAAGTCAGGCCCTAGGGCGAATCCGAAAATTATAAGAATTGCACCTGTTAAAGGTAGCACTTGCATCATCAGCACCTTGGATCTGATCTCTATCTTGAGATCCTTTTTAACTATCGTTAACCCGTCACGAAACATTTAAGCTGACGTCTTTCGTAATTGTACCGCCTTTGAGGACAATATTTCTTGTGGCTATCGGTTCGGCAAGCTGATCTTCGTGTGAGGTGAAAATTACCGTGCCACGAGAATTAGTCGTAAATTCAACTATTAAGTTGTCGAGTATGGTTCGCGAATTTTTGTCCAGTCCCGCGTGCGGTTCATCCAGTAAAATAAGCTTTGGTGACTTTAATACAACTTTGGCAATTGAGAGCTTCTTTTTTTGTCCCTCGGACAGCCCCGATGATCTTACATTATAAAGGCGCTCCGGAAACTCTAAAGTATTAAGGATTGTAACAATGTTTTTTCTGAAGGCATTTTTGCTTAGGTGCTTGAGTTTATCGTCAGCTTTAGCGAAAAAGCTGAGATTTTCAATCGGCGTCAAGTCTCCGTAGAGCATATGATCGTGTCCCACAAAGCCTACTTTTTGTCGGATTAAAAAGTAGTTGTTTATATTTTCATCTAAAACCTCTCCGCTTCCTTCGGATATGGCAAAAAGTCCTGCAATCACTTTTAGAAGTGAA
>DAIDJA010000174.1 GCA_027451605.1 Acidimicrobiales bacterium | reverse complement strand
GGCAAAAGCCTTTAAATCGTACCCGGAACAAAATGCATCCCCGGCACCACTTATAACAATGACATGAACATTTCGGTCAGAATTTGCCAAATATACCGCAGATTCAATTTCACGTGGCATATCAATATTAATGGCATTAAGCACTTGTGGCCTGTTTAAAGTTATGTAGGCTTTACGATCTTTTACTTCGTATAGCAAAGTTTCAAACTGCATGAATTTAAGCTTAATTTTTAAGTAGAACTTTTACAAATCGATACTATTATTGAAAGACTTTTGCTTTTATGACAAATTTTCCTGACAACATTTTCTATCGTTTTAGCTTTGTATTTTAATCAAGTATTTAAGACTATGAATAGTATCCCATTACGTCTATGATTAGGTCTGTACTACCTACTGAGTTAAACACATTAATTGAATCGTTTGCTCCTACTTCAACTACCACCTGGTTGGCTATAGTTTCTCCCTGAGACCAGTTTAAATCTGAATTTGAAGGAGTGGTAGTTCCCGATGCGGGTTTTGGATATATTGTTAGAAATCCTCCGTTTGAAGTTGTATTTGTAACCGTAACATTTAATACCACCGCAGTAGCACCGGAAGGTATGGTGGATATATTTGAAACCTGAACCGATATGGTACCTTGCGGACCTAAAGACCCGGAAGAGGCAACTCCATTATCACACTGATTTGAAACAATAGATGTTCCGCTTGCCGGTCTCGTATCACAGATTCTGGTGGGAACTATGGGATTAAACGAATTGCCCGATGTGGCTGTCGGACCCGTAAAGTATCCGTTAATATCTACAATTACATCAGTTGAACCGTTAAAGTTATAGATGTTTATATCTCCGTTTTGTCCTATCGGAACTATTACCCTGTTGGCTATGCTTATTCCGGGTCCGAAATTAAGATTTGAAGCAACAGGAGCGGTTCCCGATCCTGAAGGAGTGGGATATGCGGTTAGAAATCCTCCGGGTTGAGTTGTATTTGTGGCAGTAATATTGGCAACCACTGCAACCGCACCGGAAGGTATCTGATCTAAAGTTCCTCCCGGACCTGTTCCCGATACATTTACAGTTAATGTTGAATTTGCGGTCATAGTTGAATTTGAACCCGTATTACACTGATTCGAGCCAATTGAAGATCCGTTTGCAACAGAACGGGTATCACATACCCTAACCGGTGATATGGGAACAAACAGGCCCTGAGAAGATGAAACCGGGGCATAGTAGCCCTCCAAATCGACTATTACATTGGTAGAGCCGTTAAAGTTATATATTGATACCTGACCGTTCTGTCCCACCCCTACCTGAACCAGATTAGCTATGGTGTCATTAGGTCCGAAGTTAATAACGGAGGTATTGGGCTGAGTTGCCCCGGTGGGATACACGGTTAGAAATCCCCCGGCTTGGGTAGTACCCGTAACCGTAACATTTAATACCACCGCAGTAGCAGTTGAAGGTACCGTGACAGTACCAAAGGTGCCCTGAACGTTTATGTTTAAGGTTTGACCGGAACTCAAAGGGCCGTTCGTGCTGGTTGCTCCGCTATTACACTGAGTCTGTACCTGAGCTCCCGACCCATATGGTCTGGTATCACAGATTCTGGTTGGGGAAACCGGTGTATAGACTGTGTTTACAGACGATGACACATAGGTGAATAGTATCACATTGGAAGCGTATGATCCCGCTGCGACCTGAACGCCAACGCTTCCTGTACCGGGCGGAGATACTGCGATCAATTGAGTCGCAGATACATAAGTAACCGAAGAGGCCGGTGTCGTACCGAAATTTACGGTATCGGTATTGGTGAAATTGGTGCCGGTCAGAGTAACTGTTGTTCCCCCGGCGGTAGATCCGCTTGTCGGTGACAAATTAGATAAAGTCGGTATGATAGGAATGGTAACCGAATTACTCGTCGCCGCGGTTCCGGTACCGAAGATATTGGTAGCCGTTACGCTGAAGGTGTATGAGTCTCCTTCGGTAAGCGAAGAAAAAGTGGTATTGGTTGCCGGTGGGTTACCCGTAACGGTAACAGGTGTCACAGAGGTATTGGTGGTGGTATTAATACCGCTTACAGTATATGAAATCGGCGAAGCACCCCCGGTATTGGAAGGAGCACTCCAAGAAACCCCTACGGCAGTTCCATTAACTATAGCGTTCACCGGCGAAGGAGCTCCCGGAGCTCCGAAATTTAGACCCAATATGACATTTTGAGTTGCGGTAGACCCAACAAATTGACAAACTGAGGAGCTGGAACATGATATCGGCATTGACGAAAGGTTTACGCTTTCACTTTGCACCTGCGGTACCGCAGAAAGATACCAATTTTTTCCCGAATCCACGGAAGTATAAACACCGTAAGATGCCGGGTAGCCAGACAGTGACACGAACGAACACTGACTTGCGCTGATACAACTAAAATCATTTGCAGAGAGTGTGGTTGACAAAGTCGTCCATGCGGATCCACCATTTGTCGACATTACAAGACTTGTACTTCCGTTTGTATTCTGTGATCCGTAGCAAACTTGACTTGACGGACAGTCTAAATTATAAAATTCGGCAGTCGTGCTTGAAAAAAGTACACTCCATCCGGCTCCTGAATTTGTAGTCTCTTCAATAAAATTAGTTGTGCTGGGATATGACCCCGATTGACCGATAACGAAACAGTCTGTGGTCGCCGAAGGACATGTAATTCCAATTATCATCGGCGATGTATTGATAGATGACGGTGGAGTACCCGCGTTCCAAGTAGCGCCGGAATTCGTTGTGTAGTATATCGCTTGTTGACCTCCGCTAGCAGTGTAGCCAGTCTCGGCGACAACACAGCTGGTGGCCGATTGACAGGAAATATACTGAGATGAATTTAAGCTATTAAAACTACCCAAACTAAACACTTGGTAAGTCCAGCTCGAGCCGGAATTAGAAGTATAAAGTACTCCACTAGTGCTCCCACTCGTACCCGTTTCGGACCCGGTTATATAGCATATCGAAGCTGTGGGACATGAAATACCAATACCAAAAAAAGATGTGGGAAACGCTTCATTAACCCAGCTGCCACCGTCATTGCTTGTATAATCAACACCTGAATTAGTTAATCCATAACAGGATGTCGTGCCTTGAGCGCAACTTATAGCCGAAAAGCTCGGTGTTCCGGAAGGAGAAACTAAATTGTAGGAAAAAGAACTCCCCCCGTTGGTACTTACCAGAGAATAACCGGCTTGAGTATTTGAATTTATTGCAGATCCTGCCACAATACAGTCACTTGTAGTTGAACAATATCCGGAGGTTAGAATGGACTTAGCAGTCTGAGTTGGCAATGTAAGCTGACTCCAAGTCGATCCTTGATTAGTAGTTTCAAATATTAAGCTGGAATTGTCCGCAATGGCATAACATTGGGTAGAACTTGCACAAAAGGCATTTGAAATTGACAATCCGGACAGTGGCGCAGAAGTTGTCTGAGTCCAACTTGACCCACTATTAACAGTAAAATAAACCGATCCGGTCGTAGTTGCTAAGCACTCAGTCGCATTATAAACCGAACAGTAAATCCCATAAATAACATTTGATCCAAAATCAGATGTAATGTCAGACCAGGACGACCCAAAGTCGGTAGACAAAAGGACTTTTGCCGGAGATGATATTCCAGGGGTAGTACTTGTTACTATAAGACATACACCACCTAAAGTGCAAGAAAGGCTAGACGTTCCAAAAGAGTAGCCGGAGGTTACCGAACTGGGGACGGTTTCTGATACCCAAGTTGAACCGGAATTCGTCGTGATAAAAATTGACGGCGAATTTGCCGATGAGGTTGCCGCCACTATGCAATCCGACGTAGACGTGCATGACAAAGAATCAACTTCATATCCGTATAGTGAGGTTGAAGCAATATTAGACCACGTGGCACCCGAATCGGTTGACTCATATATGGATGAAGTGTTGTATCCGGTACCGTCGAAATTATTATTCAAATAACAGACCGAAGTAGTCGGGCAACTCAACTCATCTATATTCGTGAATAGATTTCCACCGGCAGTACCTGCAAAAGAAATGGACGGATTAGTTGTCCAAGTCTGACCCCCGTCGGTACTTGAATAAAGGGCATATTGATTAGAATTGGATGATTTTAATCCTATTGCCAAACAGTTCGTCGAACTGAGGCATATGACTTGATTTAAACCTTGATTTGCTATAGGAGAAGAGCTCTCCGTGTTCCAGCCGGGTGCGGCAGCGGCTACTGCCTGTGTAGTGGAGAAAATATTAAAGGTTATAGTCACCATCCCGATCATTAAGGCAATGCACCCAATCGTTTTTGCGAAACGATTGATAAGACTCTCTTTGGATCTAATCATTTTAAAAATATCCTTTCAAATAAAATATTCAATAACAAAGTTCTGACTTTGCTATTTTTCTCGCCATAAATTATTTTTTACTATATAGATTCCCCATAGATTTATAATCGATGCTCGTCACAAAATCCAAACTGAATTTCATTTTCACAAAAAACAAATGCAAAATATTCTGATTTGATGACTGATAGCAACCTTAAATTAATATCAAAATTGATGTTATCACAAAATTGCCGAAAATCAAATGGGGTTTTCAGACAATTTACATTCCCTTAATCCAAGATTAAACTTTTTTTACCGTATTTTTTATCTTCTAAACGTAATG
>DAIDJA010000173.1 GCA_027451605.1 Acidimicrobiales bacterium | reverse complement strand
GGTATTTTTTAATTTAAAGGGAATTGGGTTATTCATGGTACTTGCTTTACCGTTTGGAATATGTACAATTAAGTAGCATTGCCATTATTTTAACAGATTGACATGGGATTATCAAAAGTAAAATAAAATTGAAGAGCAATTTATGCCCATACATCAATCGTAGATCAATCGATCTTCAGAACCCTGAAGGCCTCAAGATAACCGTTTCGACCCATTCGAAGATTTACAGCAACATCTTTACCGGCTTCAATTACTCTAGATCCATCGGTAATTGAAATACAGTGGAACCATACCTCCGTATTTTCAACACTAAGATATCCTATCCCGGTATCAGTGTCAAAACGATCGACCTTGGTTTTAATGAGTTCGGGGTAGTCTTGGCGGTTCATTCACATTGCCTTTTCATAGATAAGATACATAGAAATTTACTTCTAGTGCACGATCTTTGAAATCGGTAGTTCCAAAATATCGCTTGCTCCTGCATCTTTAAGTTCAGGAATGAGAGTATTGATTTGGGATTTTAAGGCAACAACTTCAACGGCATATGCGTCGCCGGTTGAAAGCTGACTGATCGTTGGAGATCTCAGTGACGGAAGTTTGCCCAACACACCCTGAAGTTTTGTGCTTTCCACGTTTAACTTAACCAGTACCTTATCCCTTGCCTCCAGTGAACCCACCAAAAGCGTATAGATCTGTTCCATGGCATGAAATTTAATATCATCAGCCGCCGAATGCTTGTTGGCGATAAGTTCGGTTCGAGATACTAAAAGTTCATCGATAATCTTTAACCCGGCAGCCTTTATCGCCCTTCCCGTTTCGGTTATTTCGACAATCGCGTCAGCAATGTGCGGAATCTTGGCTTCGGTAGCACCGTAGGATAGTCTGATATCCATAGTTTTACCGATCCGCTTAAAGAATCTATCAGTAAGCTGGGGGTACTCCGTGGATATTCTGGAACCATCAGGAATATCTTTTGCGGAAGCAAACGAAGAATCTCCGCCTACGGCCAAGACCACTCTTATGGGATTTGAAGTAGCCTTGGAATAATTTAATTCACCCAAGCTGACAACCTCACTGTTAGTCTCTTCAATCCAGTCCCTTCCTGTTATCCCAAAGTCAAAGAGTCCTTCTTTTACATATCCCGGAATCTCCTGCGGTCGCAAAATTCGAACTTCGGCTATCCTTGGATCATTTATAGAGCATATGTAATCGACGGCAGACGAACGGGTAATCGCCAAATCCGCAGATGAGAAAAGGTCAAATGTTGATTTTTCTAACGAGCCTTTCGGCAGTACAAGCCTTAACAAAATATATTCCTCATATCGTTTCAGACGGTAAATATTAAGCCATCAGAATTACGGACAACTTAAACCAAAGAAACTACCTAATAATTTTTAAAATTCCATTAACCAACTTAGCCTATAAACTTCATAACGTTAGAAGTCCATATTGCGGTCTCCACTGCTTCATAGCCTTTATTGGTATCATCATCTTGAACTCTTTCAAATGCTTGGCCAATATTGTCGCAAGTCAAGACTCCGAAAATAATAGGCACCATCGTCTGAAGTCCTACGCTAAGAATTCCGTCTGTAGCCGCTTTACAGACATAGTCATAATGTGAAGTGTCACCTTTGATTACAGCACCCAGGCATATTATCGACGAATAGTTCGTCGTTAAGGCAAGTTTTTTTGCAGTAATCGGAAGTTCAAATGCGCCGGGGACGTAAACAAAGTCAAATCTTTCCTCGTCGTATTCGTATTTTTTTAGAGCAGTTCTGGCACCTTCGGCTAATTTGTCGGTACTTTCAAAGTTAAAGCGAGCCACGACAACTGCGATCTTTTTATCGGTTGGCTTAAAGCTACCTCCGATTACATTCTTAGTAGATTCCACCGGAACTGCTTTGGTATAGGAACTAGACATCTTCAAGTCCGTTCAAGAAATGCCCCATCTTTTCTCTTTTGGTCCTAAGGTATGCAATGTTCTCTTTTGTGGGTTCGATTTCGAGTGGAACCCTCCCCGATATCTCGAGACCGAATCCTTCAAGACCTCCGTATTTGCTCGGATTATTGGTCATAAGATTCATCTTTCGTACGCCGAGATCCACAAGAATCTGGGCTCCGATTCCGTACTCTCGGGAATCTACCGGCAGCCCTAGATCCAGATTTGCCTCCACGGTATCACGTCCGTTATCCTGAAGGGAATATGCTCTTAATTTATGGGCGATGCCTATTCCTCGCCCTTCATGTCCCCTGAGATAGACTACAACTCCGCAATTTTCTTTTGATATCAGCTCAAGTGCCTTGTCAAGCTGAGGTCCGCAATCACAGCGCCTAGACCCGAAGACATCTCCCGTAAGACATTCTGAGTGAACCCTGACCAAAACCGGCTTATCCACTGAAACGTCACCTTTGACTAAAGCAATATGAGTTTCCCCGTCCAATATGGATTCAAATGCAATACATGAGAAGTCGCCGTAAGCAGTTGGAATGGTAGCTTGTGAAACTCGTTTAACCAACTTATCTGTTTTGGAACGATACCTGACAAGATCTGCAATCGAAGACAAAACTAAGCCGTAATCTCTTGCGAATACCTTGAGCTCTTCCAATCTCGCCATTGACTTCTTGTCTTTGGAAACAACCTCACAGATTACCCCCGCCGGATATAATCCGGCTGCTCTGCAAAGATCTACCGAAGCCTCCGTATGGCCCGCTCGTTTCAGTACTCCGCCATTCTTATATCTCAGAGGAAGGATATGACCCGGACGGGCAAGATCATCGGGTCTGGTATCCGAGCTGACTAAAGAAGCTATCGTTTTGGCTCTATCTTCAGCCGAAATTCCGGTAGATGTACCTATTTTCGTATCTACCGTAACGGTAAATGCTGTCTTTTGAGCTTCCGTATTGTCTTGCACCATAAGCGGAATATTTAATTCATCAAGACGTTCGGGAAGCATAGCCACGCATATAAAGCCGGAAGTGTGTTCGAGAAAAAAAGCGATTGTCTCAGGCGTGGCATACTGAGCGGCAACTATCAGATCGCCTTCATTTTCACGGTCCGCATCGTCGACCAATACGACAACCTCTCCGCGCGAAATCGCCATTATCGCATCTTCTATTGGGGCAAGCGTATCAGTCATTTTAATTTTAAACCCACATTCTGTCTAAGTTCATATACCAGGTTAATAAATTTTACCGTATCTTCCGTATGGTAGTTTATTTTAATATCCCCGCCGATTAATTCGACTGATTCAAAAGACCCTTTTCCCATATTTTCCACGAGATCTGCGCCATTACCGCCAAAAAGCGATACTCCGTCTTGCCCACCGTATATTTTCGGAGCCATAAAGAGCAAAATCTGATTTATCATTCCCGCCGACAGAAATTGCTTTGCAACTCCGGATCCGCCCTCAACTAAGATCTGCTGAAATTTATAGTCTGCGAAATAATCAAAGAAGGTCTCGATGTCACCTTTAAAAACTATACACGGAATCACCTTATTATCATTTGATATATCACCGAGCACAATTCGAATGGGTTGATCCAAAAGATCTTCGTCGTAACCGTATCTAGCGGTTAATTCGGGATCATCTTGCCTTACGGTATTTGCCCCAACCACTATGGCATCGCTTGTCGAACGAATAAAGTGCACATATTTTCTGGATGACTCCGATGAAATCCATTTTGAATCACCTTTACGTGTTGCGATCTTGCCGTCCAAAGTAGACGCAAGTTTCAATAAGATAAAAGGTCTGCCGGTATGTTTCTGCCATAGATACGGAAGCAGCATCGATATTGTCGTTAAACTCTCTTTTTTGGCAAAAAACTCAACTGTAATCCCCGCAGCGATCAATCTCTTAATACCCGTACCCGAAACCCTGATATCGGGATCCACGGTTCCTATAACGACTTTTTTGATCCCGGATTCTATAATTAATTCCGTACACGGCGGAGTATTTCCAAAATGGTTACACGGCTCCAAAGTAACATAGAGCGTAGATTTTCTCAGCTTTTGGTCACCTATTATTTCTCGTGCCCTATTTATGACTTCAACTTCGGCATGATTACCACCGTAACGTTGAGTATGTCCCAATATCCACTCCGAGTTTTCTTGATCCGCCCCTTCCGGTACAATTACGGCACCGACCCACGGATTGGGCCTGGAAATAACTCGTGCTTTATACGATTCTAAAATTGCCGAATCTATAGGTGTTTTAACCTGCGACGTCAATTCAATCATACTAATGCGATGAATCCGTACCTAAAACGAGCTTGATGGCATGGGCAAGTATCGGTTCAATAGCCTCGAATGACTCCTTAACCGCTTTTACGGAACCCGGAAAATTAATAATAATACAGTCTCCGACAATTCCCGAAACGCCTCTTGATAACTTAGCTTTCAGGCTAACCGCTCGAATTGCTTCATCTATACCCGGTGTAAGACGCTCGACGACTTTAAGTGTCGCTTCCGGAGTCAAATCACGCTTTGTAAACCCGGTTCCTCCTGTGGTAAAAATCATTCCCGCAAAACCGTCGGACTCTTTTTGGAGCAGTTCAGCAACTTCATTAAGCCCATCGGAGGTTAAATAGGTCCCCTCCAGATTTAATCCTGCATTTACCGCGAGTTCGGCGAGTAACCTACCCGACAGATCTTCTCTTTTGTTTTGAGATACAGAGTCCGAAACG
>DAIDJA010000172.1 GCA_027451605.1 Acidimicrobiales bacterium | reverse complement strand
ATTTTCTGAATAACAATTAATTATCCTGAATAAATTCCAAAAAAAGGTCAATAAAGGCGACTTTTAAATATGTCATTTGTGTGACAAAATAGCACAAACGTCGATTGGTTGAAATGGACATATAGCTACCTGCGATATTACTTGTGATGACAGCAAATCTCAAAAATCTACGAGGCAGCCCAGATTGCTTAAAAGTGGACAGTACGGAATCAGGGTTCACAATGATAGAACTTATCGTCGCGGTTTTGATAATTACTATTACACTGATTCCATTTACCTACTTTTTCGTCGCGGGAATACAGGTCACGGCGCTTTCGAGCAGAGTTGTTGAAGCAAATTCACTTTCAACTTCTGTCTTGGAATTTACGGGTTCACTCCCGGAGCCTGCGATAGGCTACTATGATGATCAATTCTCTGCCTCGAATCCCTATTATCCCGGCAGTACCGCTGCACCGTCAGCATATTCGTCGATAATAGGTTCGTCGGCATATTCGGATGAATTTAATTCAATATTTGGCACAAACTACAATTCTGCTGCACCGGCCGGTGATAACGTTCCGATTAATACTCCCAATACCGGTCAGATAGTTATATTAGGAACCATAAGCCCTACATCCGTAAGCGATGACTTGATTAAACCGGTGCAGGTTGTTACCAAAGGTAACTACAATTTTGTGATTTATACAGTTGTAAGCTGGGCAAAGACTGCCTCACCGGCCTCGTCAAACCCTAGCCAGTCACAAGAATGTGCTTATCCGCAGATTGACGTATATGTGTATTGGAACAATTTTAAAAATTATACTCATAACGAAACCCTCGATTCCACTCCGGGTCAACAACCAAATACTGCAGCCACCTCAGCAAGCTGTACGGGATCGGGTACACTTGATTCCAGCCCGCCTGATTCCCCCACTTCGGTTTCGGTTAGTCTTCCCGAAGTTCCGACCAACCCACCATCAGTAAATATAACTTGGACCGAGCAAAATCAGTCTTCTACGGTTTCACCCGTTGGCTATTATGTTATTGCATGGTCTCCTGATTCGACATTTGATACTTCGGTTGTTACTTCACCGATTGAAATTGCTTCTGATACCAATAAAGAAATAAATCCTTCCCCAAATGCGGCATCGGGAACCACAACTTTTACCTATCAAGCTTCACAATTGGCCTATGATTCCAATTATTATTTTAAGCTGTATGCCTACTCTCAGGATGGATCGGTAGCAGTCAGTCCGTCTAGTATTTCTTATCCCGGAATGGGTTCGTATATTACCACTAATTCACAACCGGCAACTGAAGTAGGATGTAATTTTTCAAACATTTTTGGTACCTTTGTTCCTCCATCATCGGGTACGGTGAGTGGAACGACCCCGATGATAGTTTCAAAAACATATTTGAACCCAAACGGAACTTTTGCTGATAACTTAATATTGGGTGGAACTTCGTCAGACGGATGCAACGCTAACCAGTACTCAATTTCGATTTACGCCGGTGATAATGTCGGTGTTAATCCATTAGTTAATGTTCCGTTGAGTAATTTTTATAACGCAAACCCTTTGGCGTCGAATGTTAACGGGGTTGAGTATCAGACTTTGGCTTTATCGTCTACATCAAATTCGATAGTTGCCGGTGTTTATACGATACAACTGGAAAACAACAGTGGTGCCTCGACAACCACATACTATGCAGATCCTCCGACGGATTCGATCACTCTTACGGGATCTTTGTTGGTGTGTCCATATGTTTCATTTAACAATCGAGTTCAGGCGAGTAACAAATGCTAAAAAATATGGATATTTCTAAACTACAGACTTTCAGGAACAAGGCTCCCGGCGATGAGGGCTTTACAATTGTAGAACTTCTTGTCACTATGTTGCTGTTAATGATTATAATGACAATACTTATGGCCGTGTTTTTGGGATTTTATAACACTTCTAATTCACTGCAAAATAACCTACAGATTCAGTCCAGGATTCAGAACGCACTTAACGAGTTCAGCACGCAAGCGAGTCAGGCTACGACAGCTATGGCACCTGTCTCCTATGGCACCAATGTATTGATTCAACAAAGCTGCCTGTCCGGTACATGTTCGAAGGGAGTATATCCGGGATCGTGTAATGGTTCGAGTTCATCGACAGTCACCGGAAACAATTCAAATCAGAATACTATAACCTTTGAAAATCCCGCTTCCGCAGTTACTGGTACTGCCAGTTCGACGACTCCCGCGTTTCAGGCGATACAATGGCAAATTACTTTAGGGGCCTCTCCTTCGCAGAGCTGTGTAGTCGAGCAACCGGGAACACTATCGGGATCATCGGCAACTTCAAGTACAACTCCTGTGACTTTTACGCCGACGGGTCAGTTCACTCAAATAAATGACGTATTGGGAGCGGAGTTTTGCTATCTTGATCGCGGTGGTGACTCGATGATTGCATCAACGGTTCCGGGCATTACTTGTCCCGGAAATGCTACATCGGCTACCTATAATACCCAAACATTGGTGAGCTGTGCCGTGCAGGTAACTTTAGTAGTCAGGGTCGAAAGGACAAAAGACGGTGTTCCAATTAATGCAACCATTGGAGTAGCACTTCGAAACCAAACTGTAGCATCTTTAACTTTTCAGCCGGAGATACCGGACGGTAATACGGCTACATGTTAGAAAGTGAGGAAATATGAAAAACCATAACGGTATTTTAGAAAAATTATGCGAAAAAATGTTAAAACAAAATGAAGTTAAAAGCAATGAATCCGGTAGTTTGATAATTGCAATCATAGTTATTTTCGTCACGATGCTTCTGTCTCTGGTACTAATCGGAGATATCATGCAGACTCAAGAAATTGCCATCAACGGTAAACATATAACCGGTTCTATCGAGCAGTCAAATGCCGCGATTTCCGATGCATTCTATCAGCTAAATCAATTTGGTACGCAGAGCGGAACTGAATTGGACCAATTGCCGTCAACCTTTTGCGCTTATGCGGGAAACTTATTAAGTAGCAATATTCCCAATGAATGCGTATATGAAGGAACGGTATCTTCAGGAGGTCACAGCGGTTGGGTTTACGTTGCGACGTTGCAGCCTAACAGTGTGCAGACAGAAAACCTTAAAACTTATCTTATAGTAGCAACAGGTTATTCTACAAACGGAGTCGCACACAAGTCACAGGAATTTGACCAGATTGCGGTTATAAATGCAGCATTGGCCATGCCGGCGGGATTTGTGATAAATGGGAAGGGTGCAACGGTGGTCCCTACCGATTCGTCAGGAAATATTCAGGATAGTATTCTCCCGTCTGTTAGTGTTAATGAAGGTGCGGCTTCATGCGGTGCTATCAACTTCTATGATAATCAGGGATATATTAACGTATATGGGAAAAGTTCTTCTACAACGACGGGATGTCAGGGTTCGTTAACGGGAACACCGATGCTTAATCAGCAGCCTGCCCAGAATACACTTTGTTCCAATCTGAGTATTTCAACCATACCGGCTACGGCTTGTCTGCCCGCGCCAACTTATAACTCCTCGGGACAAGTTACTAACTATGTTCCCGGTTGTGCGCCACCGGGATCACCTGAAAGCTATTCATGTTGCCCTCCGGGTGGTGTATTTACCGGAGAAGTAAATCCGGGAATTTATCTTTGCAATGAAGCGATCACGATTGATGCTCCACTTTATGTAAATAATGGTGGAAGCTGTACCAAAGCCGACAACTTAAGTGCGAATAATTCCGGAAAAGTGCAAATATTTGATTTTATACCTTCAAGTATTGCCGCCGGTGACCAGGATGTAACATTTGGGAATAACGGCGGGGGCGACGGAATAAATCAGTACCCGGTACCATCGGCTAGTTGTGGAGGCAACCCGGTGTCCGGTGATGCCAATAATTTTCAGCTATACATTTCAAATCCCGGAAACCCTGCCGGACTTTGCAACTCATCTAACTACTCAACTGGGGATTTCGGCAATATTTACAGTGCCGTTCACGGGAGCAATGTTCCTGCAATTGTGGCTGAATTGGATGCCCCTAATGACACATTTAACATAAACGGAGCTCCTTTTACTTCTTGGACAGGCAACATGTACACATGCTATGCGGATTTCAATGGTTCCGGTAGTTCTATGATAATTAACGACAACGTACTCTATTCTCAAATGACTTCGCCTTGGTCCAGCTACGGGTATCAGGATATCTAAAACTTAATTAAGTGGCATTAACTATCATCTTTGTCAAAAAGTTGCCGCTTTGATTTTACTTGATTGATATTTATCTCCTTAGAAGTAGCAAATCTTAAGTGTATTGATTTGTTTTATGAATTGAGTTCATGTGAATAGAGCGATGCTAATAATTAAAGGTAAGTTGGCCCGTTAAAGCAAATCCATATGGTAAATGCTCATTTTCTTGCACCAAAATTCAATTTCGATATTGGTATTTTACTTAAGTTGCACTTGCAAATGAATCTCTTGAAAATGCAGGCTAAAATTTATAAACCATATATTAATTAATTGTGTCAACATCAAAAATATTGAAATTTATTCAATTTCTCGGGTCGGTTAACCAAAAGATTAATAATCCGCGGCATAGTGTTTTAGCCAAGAAAAAATAGATTTCAAAAATACACGGTACCGGCTTTTGAGCCGAAAGGTCTTTAACTCTTAGCAACTTTATAGTTGAAGTTGAAACAATTGAATCCACAATTA
>DAIDJA010000171.1 GCA_027451605.1 Acidimicrobiales bacterium | reverse complement strand
CCCTATAGCCACTTGTGGCGTCGTGAATCGGAATTCGAAGCATAAATCTCACATAATAGTTGCCGTAGCGTGACAATAGTCGCCTTATCACGGACCACTTAAGGATTTGACCGCCTTTTATATATCTTGAACCTATAACCAGGTCCTTATTTTGCCTTAATTCGTCTATAAGTCTTGGCATCTCGACCGGATCATGAGACAAGTCGGAGTCCATTTCGACAAAAATGTCGTATCCGCGATCAAGCCCCCACTCAAAGCCAGCCTTGCAAGCATTGCCGAGTCCCGATTTTTCGCTACGTTTTAAGATTTGAATGTTACCAATCTCATTCGAAATTGCCGAAACTAAATCTGCCGTTCCATCCGGACTGCCATCATCCACTACGAGAATAGAACTACTTGGTATGCTTTTCCTGACTTTTCTTAATACTTCTTCAATATTTAAAGACTCGTTATACGTAGGAAGAATCACCAACGTTTTCTCATTTACGTGGTCAATCATGGACGGCTCACAGTTCTAAACATAGAGCTAGGATAGAAGGAGATTCGATCCAATTTATTGGCAACTTTCTTGAAAGACAACATTTGTGATTAAATCGTAAACCTACTTAACAACTGTCCGTGGACACAATATCAACGACTTCGGGCGACAGAATATCTCACCTAATTAAATCTGGTGCTTTTCGCCGTGAATTCATTATATACATATATATATTAGATATTTTATTTTCATCGACTATGTTTACTTTTGTATTTTAAATTTAATAATATAAATCATAACAAGATAATTAAAACAATTTCTTATTTGCTACAGATTCGTTTAGGTAAGTGGAATTTCAAACTCAAATAGTCAACCGAATCCCTGAGAACAAACCATATTAATATCTTGCAGGATTAACCAAGCAGAGGACAAATTCGCCGAGACAATCTATACCGTCCAAAGTGGCATGTTCGTTTTTCATGCATTTATCTTATGTCGGTTTCTGGGCAGTGTAAAGTATACTTTTTATACATAACCAAGGCAGAAAACAATTTATGCCTCTTCCACGGACGGTTTATTCGCTTAAATTTTAATTGCCTATCCACTACGATCCTCTGACCTGGGTGGGCGCTAGAAGACTTGAACTTCCGACCTCAGCCGTGTGAAGGCTGCGCTCTAACCATCTGAGCTAAGCGCCCGCTTTAAAACTATTCTAACTTTAATTTAGGGTCTGAATACATTTAATAATTATACGACTAATCTAAAACACATCCAATGGAGCAACTCTGTCAAAATTACTAACTTTCTCAATGAGCATGCCAAGTTTAATCAATTTATAGTCGCTTAGCTGCGGTCCTACTATCTGCAACCCCATTGGCACCCCAACAGAAGTTACATCGGCGAAGATATTTATGGCAGGCGACTTAGTCATGTTAAAAGGATATGTCATCTGAACCCAGTTCATTGTCGGTTCGGAATTTACAGTTCCCATTTGCCCGCTTAAAGGCGGAATCCCCGCCACTGTAGGCGTAACCAAAAAATCAACGTCACGGAATAACTTTGTCAGCCTTTGGCTCATATAATATCCCTGACGCTGCGCCAGTATTAAGTCTTTTATACTTAAAGAGGCCCCTATTTGATACAAAAAAGATATCATGGGATCACAGTTGTCAAAGTTCAGCTCAATCCTGTGACTATCTTTCAATAATGTGAGGTTGTAGTAGTTATAAGCTCCGACTTGATTAAACCAATAAGGTAACGGATCTTCATCAAAAACTGAGTTCACTTCAACAAGCTCAAAAACAGTTTTGTTGGCCCCATATAGGTCAGTGGAATTGAGTCCGTCAACTATTTCCTTTAATGCATTCAATGACTTTTGGCCTACCTCTTTATCTACTAAAGCGTACCCAAGGTCAGAGCTAAATCCCACCTTAATAACCTTCGGCTTTGACCCATCCATAAATACTCGATCGCCATTATAATCGTACTTAATGGAGTTATAGTCAGCACCGTTAAATTCTGTAAGGGGCCCAAACAGTGCCATCTGGTCACACAAGCGTCTGGTCATAAATCCCGACACAGATAGGCCCTGCCATGCTTCATGCTCATCTTGGGCACGGGAAACTGCCCCCCACGTAGGCTTTAATACATTTAGTCCGCAGACCGCCGAAGGTATTCTCAGTGACCCTCCCCCGTCAGCGCCGGTCGCCAAAGGTACCATATTTGACGCAATCGCCGCAGCGGACCCTCCGGATGATCCACCTGCGGTATACTCCAAGTTCCAGGGATTCAAAGTGGCTCCAAACTTGATGTTTTTTGTATCCGGTGCCCAAGCGAATTCGGGTGTATTGGTCTTCCCTACTACAATTGCACCCAATTTTTTTAATTTAATTACGATTTCAGAATCAACTTGAGCCTCCGGAATATTGTCTGTCAAATTAGAACCCATCGATGTTTTAAAACCCACCGCATCGTCCATATCTTTTACTCCGACCGGGATACCTTCCAAAAGGCCGACATCCCCGCCTGATGCAATTTTTTTATCTGCAGCATCGGCTAATTTCAGGGCATTTTCAAAATTAGTTGAGACAAACGCATTGACCTTTGGATTGTATTTTTGAATATTGTCAATTGATGCCCGGACGACCTCTCTTGAAGAGAGGTTTTTTAAGCGAATCTGTTTTGCCAGCCATATTACCGAATGTTCTCTAAAATCCATAACAATCTTCTTCCCACTTTCAAACTTCTAAAAAGGCGATTAGAAGCTATCTTAATCAAAATTAATCGCTATTTTAGCTAAATATTGACTTTCGCATCGCAATAAATGCCCGGCAACTAAAATTAGACGTAAACAACTGTCATCAAACAAATATATTTGCAACATTATGATAAAAGATATACAACTAGATCACATCGCTATTGCCGTTGAGTCTTGGCAGGACGGATGGCCGACATTGCTCGGTGAGCTTTATGCAAAATGGCGCTCGGGAGGTATGCAACCCGGTTTTCAGCCAAGTCAATACGCCTTTGAAAATGAGATGAAAATTGAACTGATAGCACCTTACCTTATTGAACAGAATGATTTCTTAAAAAGATTTATCGATAAGTCGGGCACTGGTCCGCATCACATGACCTTTAAGGTTAAAGATATAAACTCCGCACTTGATGAGGCGGAATCTTTGGGATTTACTATCGTAAGCAAGAATACCGAAAATGACTGGCTTATATTTTGACACTTTGGATCTACCAAAATAGCCGGTAACTAATGGAGACGCCAAATTCAACCTATTCAAAGCGAACCATAAATTAAGTTAAGCATTTTAATGGTCCTACGCAACTATTCACTCAGTCTTGAATCCGCAAGGTAAATATTTTCATCACCGATTTCAAAACCATCTGAGATAATTCGGCTTGTTCAAATTCAATTGAACAACTTTTTCACTAAGGTTGCCTTGTGATCATCGAAACAATAAATTCTCAGATTCCTAAAATTTTCAAGCTTGCCTTGATCTATCTCGACCGTCATTACGACATTATCCATAAAATCCACCACTCTGTCTCCCCATTCGACAAAAGTTATGGCCTGAGTAAAGTCTTCGTCCAAACCCAAATCCGCGACCTCATAGAGACTTTCAAGTCTATAGGCGTCAATATGAATTAGATCAGTTCTTCCCCTGTAGACAACCGCAATTATAAAAGTCGGTGATACGACATTGTCTTTGACATCCAGTGCTTCAGCGACCCCTTTTACAAATTGTGTTTTGCCTGCCCCCAAATCACCTTTTAAAATGACAACGTCTCCTTTGGTCAGCACGGTGACCAGTTTCATTCCGATTTGACGGGTCATTTCCACCGAATCCGATTCTAAGACGATTAGTGGCTCTGTCATAGACAAGCTAACCTACCAGCTTTAACAAGATCCTCCCTCATCATATCGACTACCCTCTTCCCGTTTCTCAAAGCCGCGGAGGGATGAAAGGTTGGGACCACATCAATATCTCTGTAGGAATACAAATTTAATCTCGCCTGAGTTACTCCTTCGGTGGCATCGACGAGAGCCTTAAAGGCCGTATTACCCAGAGCAATGATTACTTTTGGAGAAACCAACTCAATTTGCTTATTAAGATATCCCAGGCAGCTGTTGATCTCAAGTTTTTGAGGAGTTCGATTATCGGGAGGTCGACACTTCACCACATTGGCTATATAGAGCGAAGCTCTCGTAGACCCTAGAGCCTCTTCAATCAGTTGATCTAAAAGTTTGCCCGATCTTCCCACAAACGGGCGTTTTTGAATGTCCTCGTTATAACCTGGGGCTTCTCCCACTAAAAATATCTTGCTTTGAACATTTCCTTCGCCAAACACGGCGTTTTGACGGAAATTGTGTAACTCGCATTTTTTACAGCCGTCAACTTTAACCGAAAGCAAATCAAGCTCTTCGGCAACTAAGCAAAAATCTTTATTGTGTGACGGCCTATGGCTTAGTACACCGTCATTAGCTGACATGCCTGTATCAATTTCTTCAGAATATGTTTTGCTGATATTATCCATCGAATTGTTCGTTTTTAGCTAAAAAGTTTTAGTAAGAATTCAAGTTAATTTTATTTCCATTGGCCATTATTCTGTGATTTTAAACTTATCGCAAACTGCATTAAATCTTAACTCGGACAGCACACAGATTAGATAGGAATAATTAAGATGCCAAAATTAAACTTTAAACCTGGTTTA
>DAIDJA010000170.1 GCA_027451605.1 Acidimicrobiales bacterium | reverse complement strand
ACGAGATATTGTTTTATCTTATCCTAACCCTGATCTTTATCGGACTATTTTTTAAATCAAATTCATCTTTAATTTGATTTTCAATATATCTCAAATAATGTGGTTGAAGTTTACGATTTGCAAATAGTGTAAACGTCGGAGGGTTAATATCTCCTTGGACGCCGTATAGGATCTTGCCTTCTACCGGTGGGTGTTTACTTTGCGCCAAAGCTAAAAATCTGTTCAAAACATGAGTGGGTATACGAAGTCTATATGATTCCAACGTTTCTTTTAATGCGGGAAACAACTTGTTGACGTTCTTGCCATACAAAGCTGAGGTACGTATTATCTGAAGACTTCCCAAAAAGGCAAGCTTGGATTTTACCTCATATTCAACTTTAGGCTTTGCTTCGGAGTCCAACAAGTCCCATTTGTTTAATACAATTATTATAGGTGAACCTACAAAATCTATTCTTTCTGCCAAGCGTTGGTCTTGATGTGTAACCCCTGAAGTCGCATCTATTACGAAAAATACAATGTCGGCTAGTTCTATCGCCTTCAGAGCCCGCGAAACCGAGTAATATTCCAAATCCTCGCTAACTTTGGATTTGCGTCTTATGCCGGCTGTATCCAACAGTACAATTGTGCCAACTTCAGTTTCAATGTGAGTATCAATAGTATCGGTAGTAGTACCGGGCATGTCGTGAACCACACTTCGATCGTCTGAGATTAACCTATTGAACATGGTTGACTTTCCGACATTTGGCTGTCCGATAATTGCAACCTTTAAAAGGTCGTTTTCTTCAGAAGCAGCATTACCGGAATCAGTTTGGCCGGAAACAGAAGATATATTTTCCTCATCTTCGTCGAACCCTGCCGTAATCTCATCGAGTAGGTCTCCGGTATTATGACCGTGTAGGGCTGAGATAGCAATTATCGGACTGAATCCCAACTTGGCGAACTCCCATTTTTCGCTCTCGGAAAGAGGATTATCAATCTTATTGACGGCAAGAATGACCTTCTTATTGGTCGATCTAACTAACTTTGCAACTCTATCATCTTCGGGTGTAGTTGCCACGGTCCCATCGACGACGAAAACAATCAGGTCTGCACCTTTAAGTGCTACTTCGACCTGCTTTGATATTTTTTGCGCCAAAATATCCTTATTTTTAATCCATCCACCCGTATCAATAATTCTAAAGGTTCGATTATTCCAAGTAAGGGAATATTCAAGTCTGTCTCTGGTCACTCCGGGGATCTCTTCGACTATTGAAACTCGCTTGCCAACAAGTCTATTTACCAATGTCGATTTACCCACATTCGGCCTACCAACTATTACAACTGTATTGTTATTCATGAACTAAAACTTAAGGCATCGGCCAAGGCAGAGCCGTTTGCCTTAACTACTTCAACGGTGTCGGGCAAATCTGAAATCAAAAAATCATCTAAGAATCTGCCGTCCGATAGTGCGCAATCAGGAATCAGGTATCTGTCATAGTTGGGATTAGCCTCGATTGCCTTTACGATATCGGTATACGTCAACAGCCCCGCAACATTAATATTACCACCGAAATAGTCGTTTGAAACTTGAATAACCGTTACATCTGTTAGATGGCACTGCCTAATCAAATCGGATAAGAACATACCGCCGTAGCCCCCGGTCAAAATAGCGGTTGATTGGATTATCCTGTCTGAGGCCTTGTCAATATTTTCGTCGAAGGTTTTTGACCGATATCCGATAGCCGGGGCACCGTCAACCTGTTGGAAAAAGCCGGTTTTGACATCAAAGGGGTTGAAATCTCGGTTCATAAAGCTCTCTTTAAAGTTGGCAATGAGGCCGACTCCATTTTCAAACTGTTCGGGAACTTCATAAAAGTCTATTGAGGGAATGTCGATCCCTGCCGTAAGATACATTTCATCTGAGGCATATACTGTTTTGCGCCCCGTTTCTGTTACAAATATCTCTTGCCAATTATGTATTGTCTCGATGGTAGCAGCCGCCTCATATGAAGTCTGAGGTCTCATATTAGACTTTTTGCTGTACCTACTTACTCCCAATGGAACCACCGCGACAGAGCCGATCCTGTTATACAACGACAATATATCAGACAGGGTGTCTTCGAGTATATCGCCGTCATTGATACCGGGGCACAGTACAATCTGCCCGTGGACCTCTACTTCATTGTCCAAAAGTTGTGACATCCAAAACAATGAAAATGCTCCCCGTTCGTTATTTAAAAGTTCTTTGCGCACCCATGGATCTGTGGCATGGATTGAGACGAAAATGGGTGAAAGTTTCTGAGTAACTACCCTATCCAAATCGGCTTCGGTAAACTTAGTCAGCGTAGTAAAGTTCCCATATAAGAATGAGAGTCGATAATCGTCGTCTTTAACATAGAGACTCTTACGCATATTTTTAGGGAGCTGATAGATAAAACAAAAGTCACACTTGTTGTCGCAGGTCCTAACCTTATCGAATACAGCCGAGGATATGTGAAGCCCAATCGGATCCAAGGTTGTCCTATTAATTTCAATAACAAAATGACGATTGTCTCTCTTTATTTCAAATGAAACATTGTCATTATCTACCAACTGCGAATATTCTAAGATGTCGCGGGGTTGAATGCCATTGATTGATAATATTTCGTCATTGGCTAAGATGCCGACCTTATCGGCCAATGAATTTTTAGTAACATCAACAATCAGAATATTGGCCATAAAAGAACGTCATTAAGGTAAAGACTTATCTTAAAAGTTTAATGCATCAGAAGCTCAACTCGTCAATTTGACCTATTGATTACCGCTTCATCAGTACCTAAAAACGCCTCGATGACGCTTGAATCTGATAGAACTTGATCGGGGGTACCCATCGATATAACCTGACCCATATTCAAGCAGGTTAACCGCGTGGAAATTTTAGAAATCATCGGAATGTCGTGTTCGATAATCAAAAGCGACACTTTTAGTTCCTCTTGAATATCCAATATGAGCTCTCCGAGGGCCTCGGTCTCCTTTTGAGCTAATCCGGAAGTTGGTTCATCCAACAATATAAAATCCGGTTGATTCGCAAATAGACAAGCCAGCTCCACGACTCGCTTTGTGCCCGTCGAGAGTTCTGCTATTAACGAATCGGAAAAGTACTCTAAATTAAACTTAGAAATTATCTCCTGAGTACTTTCTTTTATCAGTTTTTCAGTCCTCGAATAAACCGGTATTTTAAACATCGGTGCAAATACATTTTTAATTGGAACATGGCGATCATGTGCCAGATAAATGGTCTCGGCGACACTTAAGGTTGGAAATAAAAAGGCGTGCTGAAATACGCGACCGAGACCCATCTGCGCTCGTTTGTAACCGGGAATACCGGTAATATCTACACCCTTAAAATTAATGTAGCCATGACTGGGACTTATAATACCGGAACAAATATCCAAAAGAGTAGTCTTGCCGGCTCCATTTGCTCCGATCAATCCGTGAATTTCACCCTCAAAGACATCCAGATCAACATCGCTTATCGCACTGATCCCCCCATATGTTTTGGTTACACCTTTAAAACTTAAGATCGGCTTTGAATAACTTTCCTGAGTATTCTTTTGCAAATCAAGTTTGGCGTTGCCTTCCAATTTTTTATCTTTCGTGGCATGTGACAGAAATACTGACTTGGCTATCCCGCCTTCACCGGTTAATTTGTCGGGAGATCCAAAATATTTAACCACGCCACGCTCCAGATAAACACAAGAATCGACAATGGAACTTGCCAAATTTAGCGATTGCTCGACAATTACGATCGTTATACCCAAGCGGGCAAGCCTCTTTAGGACATCGACCACCTGGGAGATGACAAGCGGTGCCAACCCCAAGGACAGTTCATCGACCAATAAAACTTTTGGCTTTAAAAATAAGTTCATTGCGATTGTCAGCATCTGTCTTTCTCCGCCGGAAAGCAACCGGGCCTCTACGTCAATTCTGTCCTTTAGAGTCGGAAACAGTTCAAAAGTTAATTGGTAGGTGTTTTCGATGAAGTCACTGTCATCTTCGTACAGCCAAGCCGCCAGTTTCAAATTCTCGCTTACGGTAAGAGACGGAAATACCCCCTTGCCGCCGGGAACCATCGACACACCCTTTGCTACCAATACTTCTGGCTTCAACTTCGTAATGTTCTCACCGGCAAAGTAAATCTCACCGGCATTCGGATTCATCAACCCGGAGATTACCCTTAAGATTGTAGATTTCCCCGCTCCGTTTGTGCCAAGTAATCCAAATATATGACCTGATCTGACACCAAAGGATACTTGATGCAATATCTTTAATTTTGAATAACTCGCATTTACATTCTTAATTTCCAGAATTGCTTCACCTTTTGGATCTTCGACTACCCCTGATATGTCGACTATATCTCTGTCGAATTCGAGATCAGATTTTTCCAAAGCTTCAGACAACCTCTTATCGCTATCTACCAAGCCACCTGAATCTAATACGACCTCACTCCCGGCCCCAATATCTAATTTTTCCAAATTCATCTCGGCTAAATCAATCTGCTTTGCTTTAGCAATTATGCCGACAAGAGCGGTCTTAAATAAACCGAATATGCCGCCAATGCCCTCGGGAAAAAACATTAACACTATTATTAGAGCAAAACCTTGCACGACTATGGCTATAGTCCCCGATAGATAGTACTGAGTTATGCCCAAAAATACCGCACCTAAAATGCCTCCGGTTATGGAACCCAATCCTCCG
>DAIDJA010000169.1 GCA_027451605.1 Acidimicrobiales bacterium | reverse complement strand
TTTAATATCGTAAAATGTTATTGTTTGAATCGGATTTCCATTTACCTATAGTTAGCTAGAATTTAAGTGTAAACCCATAATTGGAAAAGGTAATATATTTTGAAAGTTGCAATAGGATCGGATCATGCCGGTTACTTAATGAAGGAAAAATTGACAGCTTACCTCATTGAATTGGGTTATGAAATCATTGACTGTGGTACGGATTCGGAGGTGTCAGTTGACTATCCGATTTACGGTAAAAAAGTCGGAGAACTTGTAGCATCGAATTCTGCTGACACAGGTTTATGCATTTGCGGTACAGGAATAGGTATTTCCATTGCCGCCAACAAGGTAAAAGGCGTCAGAGCAGCGGTAGTTCATGACTGTAGTTCTGCTAAGTTGGCTAAAGAACACAATAATGCCAATGTCATATGTTTTGGATCACGTTTAATCGGCGATCAGACCGCAAAAGATTCCCTAAAAGAATTCCTTGAGGCAAAATTTTTAGGCGGTAGACATTTGAGACGAATAGAAGAGATATCGGAGATGGAAATAGATGAGTGATTTTATAAGAAATTCAGTTGCAATAGGTTCTAAGGCGCTGGATTATTTGGAAAATGAAGATTCTGAAATTTACGGGTACTTGTGTGATGAATTTAATCGACAGCGTAGCACCCTTCAGCTAATAGCTTCTGAAAACTTTGCCTCGCCGGCAGTTTTAGCAATGACCGGGAGCGTATTGACCAATAAGTATGCCGAAGGCTATCCCCAAAAGAGGTATTACGGAGGAAATCAATTTATAGATGAGATTGAAGATATTGCGCGGGAGAGAGCCAAGGTGTTGTTCTCGACAGATCATGTAAATGTTCAGCCTCACAGCGGGTCTTCAGCCAATTTAGCAGTCTACCAGGCACTTTTAAATCCCGGAGATACGGTATTGGCTATGAGATTGGATCAGGGAGGGCATCTTACCCACGGTGCGGCGGCTTCGGTGACGGGCAAAATGTATAACTTTCAACAATATGGATTGACTCCTCGTTCAACAGACGGTGGAGAAAGAATTGACTTTGACTATTTAAGGGATTTGGCCAAAACATCCAAACCCAAACTTATTGTCGCCGGGGCTACGGCTTATCCACGAGAAATAGATCCGACTGTATTTCGCGCTATAGCGGACGAGGTCGGAGCTCTCCTTATGTTTGATTCGGCGCATCCAATGGGATTGATAGCAGCAGGAGTTCATGTATCGCCGGTCGGGATTGCAGATGTAGTAACCTTCACCACTCATAAGACGCTTAGAGGGCCGCGTGGGGGGGCGATATTGTGCAAACATGAGTTTGCAAAAAAAATTGATTCTGCGGTATTTCCCGGTCTTCAGGGAGGTCCTCTGGAACACGTTGTAGCCGCAAAGGCAATAGCTTTTAAAGAAGCAAGCACAGAAAATTTTGTCCGCTACGGACGCCAAATTAAAGAAAACTCTTCGATTTTGGGTGAAACATTAATCAAAGAAGGATTTAGATTGGTTTCAAACGGTACAGACAATCATTTGGTGCTGGTGGACCTTAGGGATTTTGATGCGGATTTGGACGGCAAAATTGCTCAGGAGTCATTGGATAGTGTAGGAATTACATGTAATCGCAATCAGATACCCGATGACCCCAGAAAGCCACTTGTAACCTCGGGATTGCGACTGGGAACTGCCGCCATGACTACTTCGGGAATGAAAGGATCACAGATGTCACAGGTCGGTTCATTGATTGCCCGAACACTTAGGAATAGAAACGACGAAAATGAGCTTAAATTGATTAAAGACGAGGTAAATGATCTATGTAGTAAGTTTGATCCCTATCCGGAAGGTGAAATGTGGCCGGGAATGGCTAACTTTGAAGCTTAGTGTATGACCTCTGAGATCGTCGGATGCTTGGTTGCCGGTTTGGTTGCTTTGGCGGTAACCTATATTTCAACATTTCCGACAATAAAGATTGCCCGTAAAGTTGGTGCGGTTGTACCTCCGGATGAACGCAAGGTTCATAAAGTTCCCTTGCCCGATCTGGGCGGAGTTGCAATGTTCGTCGGACTTCTTTTTGGTTTGGTGGTCGGAGCGCTGTTTTCCGGACTGTCACCTGTTTATCATCTTTCCTCACAAGTTTTAGGAGTATTAATTGGAGCGGCCGCTATTTTCTCGATAGGCCTGATTGATGATCGCGTAGATATGTCGCCACCGGCGAAAATGGCCGGTCAGGTACTGTCTGCAATGATATTGTACTTTGCGGGTGACACAATGTACTGGTTTAAAATTCCATTCGGATCTCTACTGTTACTTTCTCCTACTATCACACCTTTAATAACTGCGGTATGGGTCATTATGATAGAAAACGCAATTAATTTAATTGACGGTTTAGATGGGCTTGCCGCCGGTATTGTTGCGATAGCATCCGGTTCGTTTGCGGTATATTCGCTGAAGCTGGTAGATCTTGGACTTATAGGCTCATCTAATTTCGGTCCGCTAATCGCTTCAATTTGTTGTGGAATTGCTCTCGGCTTTTTACCTAACAATTTTCACCCCTCCAAAATAATCATGGGAGACTCAGGTGCGCTGTTATTAGGTTTCTTATTGGCAGCATCTACGTCAGTTGTAGGCGGAAGGACTCCTAATACTTCTGGAGAAGCATTTTTCTTTTTCGCGCCGCTATTAATTCCGGTGATAATTTTAGGAGTTCCCATATTGGATGTGATCTTTGCTATAATTCGCAGGTCATATTCAAGGGAGGGTTTTGCACACGCTGAAAAAGGTCACTTACACCATAGATTATTGCGGTTGGGTCATGGTCAGCGCCGTGCAGTAGCGATATTATGGCTTTGGACGATGCTTTTATCCCTGCTGGTATTAGTCCCGGTGTTTTATCCTAACAGGGATGTCATCGTACCCTTTGGAGCCGCCATAATGCTGGTAAGTTTATATACATGGTTCAGACCAGGCTTGGGACGAGAAGGTGGCCGACTGGATGAGACAGTTACTAAGAACCTCTCGGCAATTCAATCCACTCACAATATTGATTCTCCGGATTTGGATTATCTTGAATAGCGTATATTATTCTAAATATCTTGTAGTGAATTTTGTTAATTCTATTTATTCAAAATAATATAGTTACAAGAGATTCCACTTCATTTAGAAATGATATTCTGTGAGTGTCCATGATTTTCAAAGCCGTGCAATTGTCTCAAGCAGTATTAAATTTTCCAAATAGATTAAACTGCGTTTTAAGTAGAGAAATTTTGTTTCGTGACTTTGGTTAATGAACTACGCAAGCTCATCATGATTTCTAAAAGCAAAGTTAAATACTAAGTTAAAATTTCAGGTTATGTTATGATTTTAATTAAGCGACAAAATTATTTAGTTCGAGTATGTATTATTGCCATTTTCTCATTAATCTTTCGCGTTTATGTGGTTGCGACCGACAGTTGGCATGACAAATTATCAGGCGATACTTTCTATTATCATTGGCTAGGTTGGTTTCTATCCCATGGCTATGGATTTATAAGTCCATTTATTTTTTTTAATGATAGAACTGCTGGATATGTAAATGTAACGGCGCAGAGTTTTGCAGGTAGCCATACTTTAGTCCCTACGGTTTTACACCCTCCGGTATTTTCTATATTTGTTGCCCTGTTAGATTTAATCGGACTGACATCTCCAGGATCACAATTAATTTCGTTATGTGTCCTAGGGTCATTAAATGTGGTTCTGATAGCAAGCTTCACGAAAAAGACCTGTGGCACATTTGCCGGTTACACCGCAGCAATACTTGCCGGGTTCTATCCGGCAATGTGGTTTATCGATTACAATCTAATGGCCGAGCAATTAACGCAAATCTTGATCACAATTATAATTGTATTAATTTATGGGTATGTTAAAAGACCAAACCTTAAATCAGCATTCGTGCTGGGTATATGTTGCGCAGTTGCTGCTCTAACAAGAGGTGAATTGGACGCTTTGGTAATTATGTTCTTTGGAATGTTACTGGTTAACAAATACGTCAAATCTAAGATCAAGTTTAATTTAAGAATTAAAAGTTTGTTATTATTCTTTTTTGGTTTCATAATACTAGTCGCACCGTGGAGCATTAGGAATTTAGTTACATTTAAGTACCCAGAGTTTATATCTGCGGATGCGGGGAACATCATAGCGATTTCATACTGCAAACAAACTTATTACGGCCAAGATATAGGATATTCAGATTTTGGACAATGTGTTGGTGCGACTTCATTGCCAACTGATGAGTCGGTATTCGACCATTATGAAATGACTAGAGGAGAAACTTATATACGACATCATCTAATTCGAACTCCACTAATAATGCTTATTCATGTTGGCAGGGTTTTATATATATATAATCCCACTCAGCAGGCTCTTTCTATTGAACCATATGTCCTTGGGCTCCCAACATATGCGTCAGTTTCAGGTTGGCTGAGTTCATATTTAGTGAACATTACTGCGATAGTAGGTATATTTGCGCTGAAGAAGAAAAAGGTGTTTCAATATCCTCTCTTATTTTTAATCGGGATGGGGCTTTTTTCGGTATTGATAACATCAGGCAACATAAGATATTTTGATGATGCTCAAGTACCTATCATTATTTTAAGTGCCGTCGGGATAAGCCGCATATTTGGATACCTGAAAATACCTCATGAGAATTTTGACACCAATTTGACCGAAGACTGTACAAGTTGACCATATAAGCTAATT
>DAIDJA010000168.1 GCA_027451605.1 Acidimicrobiales bacterium | reverse complement strand
GTTAGGCCATTTATAATGGCGACTTTTAATTCATATCAAAACTCACGGTACGTTCCCAGCCATTTTGACAAGGGAGCTTTTCTGACATTAGGTATATGGACGATAGTTTGTGCCCTTATAGCAATAAGGCGTATAAATCTTTTAGGAATGAAAAAGCAGTAAGATATACACTCACTTATCCAAAAAGCAACCAAATTGACATAACTACTTTGTTATAGGTAATAGCTTACATATTCAACGAACTTTTAGGCTTAGATGTATATCAATTAGCAGTACTATATGTATAAGCTCGATAGTGACTTCTTTGCGGATCATTTCCAAAGAACTGTGGACGATTTGTTTACTTGGGATCAAAGCATGGCACGAGGCGAAAACGTAGCTTCCCGGGACTCGGCGGGATTATCATAATGAAAATAATCTCCTCGCAGGACATAACGTTTCGGCAGTTTAGCTGAACGGTACTTTTTAGGGTTTTTTAAGTTTGCTTTTTAAATTTGTATACGAGTCGCAGGCACGGAGATGCTCTCCTTGTTCTTGGAGCTACGAATGACGGGCGAATGCTCTTCCTTGTCTGCGAACAAATGACAAATGGAGTTGTTAGGCCCTATAGCGCATGAGAAATGACGGAGAAGAAGAGGCGAACGTAGCTCCGGCGAGTAAAATGAGCAAGGATGAATGGGATCAGATATCAGTTCGGATTTGACCCGACGATTGGAATTCGCTTCCTGATGCGCCTCCAATAGTTGATTTGATTATTGAGTTGGATCTTCTAAAAACTAGCGATACAAAAGACAGGTGAATCAATTGCCGTTGTGTTATCCAATCCACCAATTGATTGACAATAACTTTTTTGGGAAGTATGAAAGCTTATTGAGGGCCCGTCAATATAATTGGGATTTGTAGCATAATTGGGATTTGTAGCCTACTGCAGTGTTATTTATATCAAGACTCGGGCCGGAAACTTGAAAGGTTCGATGGATCTATTTCGAGAGTTATACCTACAGGATCAAAGAGTTCAACAAGATATAAATTCCCGTTTCATCATCTGAAATGCCTAAGTTAGTACCTTATTTTAAACTATAAGTAATTCAACTACCCGAGTTACACGCTTTTAACGGTCTATAATTTCACGAATTTTAGCGTGATCGTATCTAAAAAATGTGCGGGGTTGTCCCCTATCTTGCAGTACGGCTACTTCCAAATCGTCCGAACTCAAGGTTCGATCGGGTCCCTGCAAGATATCTATTGCCTTTATAATGGCTTCTGAAATCGGGTATTGATCCGTTAGGGCATCATTGGCACGTTCTATAAGCTGCTGGGCATCGCCACCTAAAATAACAAAATTATCTTTATCGACGACCGTTCCATCATATGATATCTGAAAAAGTTGTGACGGCTCTTCCTTAAAACCCAACTTGGCGACCAAAACTTCAATTTCCAGGGGCTTCATCTCATGGGTAAAAACCTGACCAAGGTATTGCGCATATAAATTTGCAAGGCTTCTTGCGTCAACATCTTCCCGAGAGTACGTATAGCCTTTAATATCGGCATGTCTGATTCCGGCAACCCTCAGCTGGTCAAATTCATTAAATTTGCCGACACCGGCAAAGGCGATCCTGTCATGGATTTCACCGATTTTATAGAGCGACTTTGACGGATTTTCGGCCGCAAGCAGTACTCCGTCGGAACATATCATTCCAATTAGAGATCTTCCCCTTGCAATTCCCTTTTGAGCATATTCTGCTCTGTCTTTCATAACCTGCTCGGGAGACACGTAGTATGGCATTGACATGATAAAACCTCAGATAAAATTAAGCGTTTATAAAGTCTTCGATTTCAGAGTCGGCTAACCTGTAGTAACCGTCCTGGGTAACTTTAGCGACAATAGGATAAATTTTTCTTAAAGCGTCAACTCCACCGGTTGCAGAATCTTCATCTGCAGCATCAGCTAACGCCTTTAGAGCTATCTTGATGGCACCGTCAGTGGCCAGATTTTCTTCGTAGTTCATCTTTATAACTGAGCGCGCATCTCGGCCCCCTGAGCCGTTGGTGGCATAGTCATACTCCTCATATCTGCCACCGGTAATATCGTAACTGTAAATTCTTCCCACTTTATTGGCAAGATCATATCCGGCATATAACGGGACGACCACCAGCCCCTGCATTGCAAGGGGCAAATGAGCTGCCATCATTTGGGATAGTTGATTTGCCTTTCCCTCTAAAGACAGCATTGATCCTTCGACCTTTTCATAATGCGATACCTGGATCTGAAAAACTTTGACCATTTCTACTGCGGGACCGGCAGCTCCGGCAATTGCTACGGCAGAATGTGAATCAACTGCAAACACCTTTTCCATTGACCTATAGGCGATCCTATTTCCTTCGGTGGCCCTTCGGTCACCGGCAATTACAACACCGTCGGCTGTTTTAATTGCCAAGACTGTAGTTCCATGCCTAATATCTAAAGTATCCAAATTTGACACTTCACCGGGTCGATTTATATTGTATTCGTTTAACAGAGCCCTAAAATCCGGTCCGGGATCCCTGTCAACGGAAAAAATCGGTAAAGTCACTCCCCGCCTTTCTGTACGTAATTCCTTACAAATTCTTCTGCGTTTTCCTCCAAAACCTCATCGATCTCGTCCAACAGATCATCCATCTCAGCCTTAAGCTTTTCGCCGCTGGCCGTACCATGGACATTAACCAATTCTTCCGTGGTTTCTTCGGTATTTTCGCGTGTTTCTGCGGGTTTTTTCTTTTGTTCTCGTTCGGTCATATAAGTTACCTTGCCTAGTATAAATCTAAAAAATCTATGCTTCTAATTTATCGATGAGCTCAGCCACCGTTTTAGTTTCATCTATTAAATTAGCAACAATTTCGAAGCTTCCTTTCATAGGATCAAGCATCGGTATTTTTTTAAGTGACTTCCCACCCAAATCGAACACAATGGAATCCCAATTTGCGCTAACTATATTAGCAGGCCATTTGGATAATATTTTTCCCCTGAAGTAAGCACGTGTGGAATGGGGCGGTTCATTTTCGGCTGCCCTAATTTCGGCTGTAGAAAATAATGTTTCAAGATTCGCCAGACGCGCCAATGATTTTTCTTCCCTGATGTCGTGATACTGCAGGTCAATTGCAGCAAGTTTATCTGAATTCCATTTGAGATCATGCCTTTGTCTGTAGGCTGAAACAAGCCTGTATTTTGCAACCCAATCCACGGTGCCGTTTAATTTCATAGGATCAACAGCGAGTTTATCAAGTGTATCTTCCCATAACTCCAATATATTCTTGGCGATTTCATCACCACCGACAAATTCTCCTCCTCCTCTTAAAACATAGTTTTGAGCTGCTTCGAGAAATCTATATTGAATGTCAATTGCAGAAATTTTGTCCGCACTGTCGGTAGTTAACAGATGACTTAAATTAATATCGTGCGATACTCTTTTAATTTCTCTGACGGGATCTGCCAATCGAAAAGCATTACTAAAGAGTGAGTTATCTTCTATCATTGCCAAAACCAGTGCCGTCGAGCCAAGTTTCAGAAACGTAGATGTCTGACTCATATTTGCATCACCCAAAATTAGATGCAGGCGCCTGAATTTATCACTGTTGGCATGGGGTTCGTCTCTGGTATTTACCAGAGGCCTTTTGGTTGTCGTTTCAAGACCCACAATTTCTTCAAAAAAATCAGCTCTCTGCGAAATCTGAAACTCAATCTGTTCTTTAGAATTTTCGCAACCTACCTTGCCGGCTCCGCAAAAAATCTGACGGGTAACAAGAAAGGGCAGAATTTCGTCAACAATTTTCGAAAATGGAATCGTTCTATCCATCAAGTAATTTTCATGACATCCGTAAGAATTGCCTTTGCCGTCTGAGTTATTTTTATAAACTACGATTTCTTCATTGTCATTTAGAGACTCTTTGGCCTTTGCCATCGCTTTTCTTAAGACAAGCTGGCCCGCAGCATCATACAAAGTCGCTTCCAAAGGTGATCCGCATTCAGGTGACGAGTATTCCGGATGTGCGTGATCTACGTAAAATCTGGCCCCGTTGTACAAAACTACATTAATGAGCTGTGTCTCAATAAGGGGAACGCCGGATGACTCGGCTAAAAAACCCCTTGCGTCTCTCCCGGGCTGCTCATCGGTAAAGTCCCATTTGGTGTTTTTTTCAAACATTTCGTGGGCATAACTGTTTACCAAAAAAGAAGATGCCGAAACGGGGTTAGTGGCGAATTTACCCTTAGCGGTAATTCCGTACTCTGTTTCTATGCCAATAATTTTTTTGATAGCCATTATAATAAATCTTAGTAGATATAGCCCCTAAAATCACAAGTATTGACCCGTGCCGATGGTTTGTATGGCTCGACCTCCCGAATTATTTTCGCCTTTTGCAATCAATGTTCTGACATAAACTATGCGTTCACCTTTTTTGCCCGAAATTCTGGCCCAGTCATCCGGGTTGGTAGTGTTTGGCAAGTCTTCATTTTCTTTATATTCCTGTCTTATGGACTCTGAAATATCGTCATAGCGAATACCGCCTTCCCCTTGGGCAATTTCTCTTTTTATCGCTAATTTTTTAGCCCGCCTGACAATGTTCTCAATCATGGCTCCGCTTGAAAAATCTTTAAAATACAGAACTTCCTTATCTCCATTTTGATATGTGACCTCTAAGAATTCATTGTCCGTATCGGTTTGATACATTTCGGCAACTATTGATTTGATAATGCCACTTATAGCATTTTTCTTGTCTCCGTTGCCATATTTATCAATGTCGCCTTGGTA
>DAIDJA010000167.1 GCA_027451605.1 Acidimicrobiales bacterium | reverse complement strand
TCCCCGGTTTTTGTTCGAAACACTGTATATTTCTTCGCATTTATCCACAAAATTTGTAAAGTTTCCGCAAGAAATTTGGTTTTGAGTTATTCCATATTTTGAAAGTAGATAATTGTAGTAACTGTATAAACTTGCACTTGAACTGAATATAAAGTACTCTACTTGGGAAACCGGCAAATTAGCAGCAGCTGCCACCGTACAGTTAATTGTAACAACAGCTCCGGTTTTGATGGTTGAACCCTGACTACAGCCACCTGCTTGGTTGAGTGAAGTCGGAATATAAGAATTTAATCGGTTGAGATATGCCTTTGTCGAAGTTCCCCCGGTCGTTGATGTCGTGGATCCGCTGTTACCTGAGGTCGTGGTAGTCCCGGTAGCTAATGTAGTCGAAGTGGTTTTAGCGAAAGGAGGCAGGTGGGACACTCCTGCGACTATGAAGTAGGCAATTACAATTACGAGAACCGCACCTACTATCGCAAAGCTTTTATTGTTTGACTTTGAAGCGGCTGGAACCGGTCCGGGTGGATACATTCCTGAAGTAGAATTCCCGTATAATGGCTGAGATACCGGAGCATTAGCGTATGGTTGTCCCTGTTGAATTTGCCCCGGAGGTGTTTGCATCGGCGGAGGTTGATTTGGGTAGTTGTAAGCTGGTTGAGCCCCACTATAGTGTTGATCGTTTCTGGGAAGTTGTGGCGTGGGTGTTTCTGCTATAGTTGCGGAATTGACCGGAGTACCGGGTATAAACTGACCGGGTTGTTGGGTAACATCCAAAGCGGGTTGTATTGTAGGGCCGACTGTAGACGATAAATTAAATTCGGTTATATCATAACCCAGAACCCTGGCGAATTGACTTACGACCCACAAACTAGCTTCTCTGGATATGGAGCTTTTAACAGTTAGAGAATCAGCGGCCAATTTAATTGCGTCAGTTATGCCTACGGCGGTTGCTTGTTGCTGCAATAGGGTAGAAATGTCGGATTTGGCAGCGGTAATAATTAGCGACGATTCCTTAGGATAATCTGAAAGCCGGTCTTCACAGATTCCTTCAAGTATCGACGAGTCCGAAAGAGCTTTGATACCGAATCTGGACATTGCGATTTGGAGAACTTCTAATGATTCAGCATTTACATCAGATTCCGGCATTGAACTGGTCCTTTGCTTTGTTATACACTGTTACCGATTTAAGAAAATTTTAGCACAATAGAATTATGGGATCAATTGTAGTTGTCTGGGATCAACAATTAAAAAAAACTTTTATAATTTAATTGGAAAATGGTAGGTAATTAATTGAAATTCATAGGCTCCAATTAATTGGGATTTACCGATAAAATATGCCGGGGATCATTTTAGTGAAGTATTTTATCATCACGGTCTATCTTCGCTTCAAAGTCGCCGGCATGGATTCAGGCCCAAGTCAATTTCAATAAATTTTATTGTCATTGGGAAAGCAAATAGACTTTGGGTTATATTGGGTATATAAGGATTTTTGAAAAGATACGGGACTACATCTATTAGTGGTTTAATGGGATCAGTAAAGTAGCTTGAGACTGATAAGGTCGAAAGCAGACAATAGTCTCATAATATTTAATTTTCGAATTGAACTTAATAAAACGAGGTATCTTAGCTTGATTATATTTAATTGCGGTACTTATAAGGTAGGTAAAGATGGGTAAAAGTTGTGACGGTTGAAAACTCGCTGATGCCCGGCGGAGGGATTTCCAGAAGATCGCTGCACATCTTTATTTTGGCAGACTGTTCGGGGTCGATGAAAATTGACGGAAGAATTCAGTCGCTTAATTATGCCATTGCAAGCATAATGCCCAATTTGATCAGTTGGGAAAAAGAACAGGAGCAGGCCGAAATATTTATCAGAGCGATAGCCTTTGCCGACAAGGCTTGGTGGCATATAGAGACGCCTCAACAAATAGAACACTTGAACTGGATACCACTTACTCATGTTGAGAAAGGTCTGACTTCGATGGGTGCGGCAATTAGGTTGGCTGCTGATGCCTTATCGCCCGGAAAGCTTGAACCTCGGGCGCTGAGACCGGTTATTCTACTGATAACTGACGGTAAACCAACTGACGTGGAAGAATTTGATATAGGACTCAAAGAACTGTTTTCTTTTCCTGCAGGCAAAGCATCAATAAGGTTAGCCGTAGCGATCGGTCAAGGTGCAAACTTTAACTATTTAAATCGTTTCATTAACGACCCGGATATCCCGGTTCTCGTCGCCGAAAATGTAGATCAGATTGTTGTGAAACTTACCGCAGCTACTTTGGCCATCTCTAAAATGTCAAGTGTAGGCAGTAACAGAAAAGAGGTAACCGAGCAAATAATATTACCAGCTTTAAACAGTTTTTCTCAGGCCGATGACGACACAATTGTCTGATAAAACTCTTGAACAATATTGGCATATAGAGACTGCCAGCGAAATGGGGTTTATGCACCTTCGTAACAATTTGCCACTTCAAGACGCGATTTTGGCATCCGGCAATTTATATTCTGAATCCGGTCCCATTTTTCTTGCAGTTGCGGATGGTCACGGCGATATCTCTCATTTCAGAAGTTATACCGGAGCTAACATCGCGACCTCGGTGGCAGTTGAAATATTGGGCGAATTCGCCCAAGAAGTAAGAAATTCTGATCAAAGCGCATTTAAAAACCTGTTATCGACGGCAAATATTACCGAAGCCGTCTTAACTACTATTGTAGGCAAATGGAAGAAAGAGGTTCTTAGCCATTTGGAAAGTAACCCGTTTACATCCGATGAATTAACTATCATAAAAGATCACGATTCGAGAGACTATGCGGTAAATCCTACGATTGCCTACGGTACAACTCTCATTGGTTGCGGAGTTGTCGCTTCAATTGCTCTTTTTGTTCAAATAGGCGATGGCGATGTAATAATTATGGATCAGTCGGGAAGAATTTTTAATCCCATACCGATCGATCCGTCGCTAGTTTCTAACCGTACTACGAGTCTATGTCAACGAGACCCTATTCCGTCGTTTAGATATTCGGTAGTGGATCTTGAAAGTACGGCTGTTGACATAATAATGATTGCCACCGATGGATTCGGAAATTCGCAAACTGATCGGGACTGGTATGGCGGAGTAATGAAAGATATAGCTTCTTTCTCCAGAAAACACGGAACGTTTTGGATTAGAGAGAATTTACCGAACTGGGCTAGGAGATGTGCCTCAAGTGAAGGAAGCGGAGACGATACTACTATCGGTCTTATAATTTCAGAAGACTTTCTGAACAGGAATGAACCGGGAGATACTAATTGAGTACCGCAAGTGAAATACTCTATCCATCTGTCGGGGACGAAGTAACTATGCGTAGGACAGAAACCGTAATCAGAATAGAATCCCGTGTCGCCGAAGGCGGCCAGGGAGTGGTATTTCGTGGCATGGATAGCCACGGCCATGACCTTGCTGTCAAATGGTATCGTAAGAATAAATACCTCGACAGACAGTATAAGCAAATTGAGACCTTGACCAACTATTCGAGGCCCCATCCGGCATTTGCCTGGCCCATAGATATTATTAGTCATCCTTCCATAGTCGGATTTGGATATACGATGGCTTGGGTTGAAGCAAGATTTGTCTCATTGGTTGAGATGTTGAAAAAGAGAGTTCAGCCGAATTTTAGAACCCTTATTTCGATTGGTATTGAATTAAGCGAGGCATTTGCCGCTTTGCATTCACGAGGTCTTTGTTATAGGGATATTAATTTTGGCAACTTGCTGGTAGATCCATATCAAGGTGATGTGGCAATAGTTGATAACGATAACGTCGGAAGCGAGTCGAATCGTCAGGGCATTAAAGGTACATTAAGGTTTATGGCTCCGGAGTTGATCATAGGAGGTGCCGCACCGTCGATAGTAACCGATCTTTACTCGCTTGGGGTATTTATGTTTTATCTGTTTATGCACGGACATCCGCTTGAAGGGCAAAAAGTCAATGCCTCATACACGTGGGATAAGGGTCAGGAACAGTCCGAGACCGTTAAAGTTACACATTTTTTTGGGGAAAATCCAGTTTTTGTGTATGATCCGTGGGATGAATCCAATCGACCGGAATATGACAGTCCGGTTATAAGATGGTGGGATATCTATCCAGAATTTTTTAAAAATATCTTTATTAAAGCATTTACTACCGGGCTAAAAGACCCTTCACTCATGAAGAGGGTTAATGAGACACAGTGGAGGGGAGCACTTCGTCAATTAAACGATCAGCTGTTTACCTGCGACTGCGGAGCCGCAGTTTTTAAGGACTTTGATCATCCAAATAAAAAATGTTGGAACTGTGGGGGAGTTTCGTCTAACGCCCCGGTCATTAAAGTACCGTCGGGAACATGTGTGATGTCTCCGGGGTTTAATCTAACGAGGCATCACC
Source organism: Acidimicrobiales bacterium (assembly GCA_027451605.1). Lineage (GTDB taxonomy): Bacteria > Actinomycetota > Acidimicrobiia > Acidimicrobiales > JABEUL01 > JAJZNL01. The sequence continues at coordinate 387 of DAIDJA010000167.1, read as the reverse complement.
TTTTTAAGGATTTTAATTATAAGGATACTATAGGCGCAGTTGAACCGCACCCCACTATTCCCAGGCAGTTAGTAATGAGAAATATGTCCAATATCTCATGGACTATAGAGCCGGTGGGCGAAGAGATTAAAACCGTAAAACCCGGTCAGCGCATGCAAGTCAGGGCAATGAAAATTCATTTTGATAAAATTGACGCCGATATCTCTGACAATTAATCCTTTATTTGATGTTTTTACTGCTTCCGACTTAAAATAGACTAAAGGTCGAAAGTTAGCAGGGCTGTGAAAAACTCGGAAAACTTCAGTGGTCATTTAATAGGGCACACGGAAAAAATACGTCACACGGAAAATTCACGTGTAGGCTCCCGAAGTGAAACCGATGACTCTA
>DAIDJA010000166.1 GCA_027451605.1 Acidimicrobiales bacterium | reverse complement strand
ATTAATTGCAATTGCCTTATTCACTCAAAGACAAATTGTTACCAGAGTAGCCGGAAATGAATTGGGATCTTTTGTAAACATTAAAGAGATCAGACCATTAACCCGAGCTGTTAAAAAATTACCAGCTATTAGAATCGCCAATGTGATTTTAATCGCAATCGCAGTAGTGGTTTTGGTAATGATACCTCATCTGGGAGGCTCTATTTCCAATGCCTCAAACCTTATTTTCTTCACCAATATTGCAATTTACGGAATGATAGCGATCTCCCTTGTTGTACTTACTGGATGGGCGGGTCAAATATCTCTGGGACAGTATGCATTTACGGGGGCCGGAGCTGCAGCAATGGGCCTTTTCTTAACAAGCTTTCACTTTCCTATTTTGCCGGCGATGCTAATGGCAACTATTGTCGGAGGGTTAATTGCCGTAATTATCGGAGTACCGGCTTTGAGAACGAGCGGACTAAATCTTGCAGTAATGACTTTGGCGTTTGCCGTAATGTTAAATACAGGTATTATCGACTCAAGTAACTTTTCGGCATTAACACCTACTCAATTCCCCACCTTCAGACTTTTAGGACGCTTCGATTTAAGTCAGCAATCTACACTATATTATTTCACCATTATAATGCTGGGTGTTGTTATCTATCTGACCAGGAATCTCCAAAAAACTAGGTCCGGTAGAATTATCAGAGCCGTAAGAGATAACTATAGAGCAGCTGCGTCTTATGGGGCTTCACCATTACAAGTTCGATTAATTGCCTTTGGATTCGCGGGGGCGGTTGCGGGTCTTGCCGGAAGCCTTTATGCACTCTCGTTGGGTCAAATACCCTCGGGTGGTTTTGATCCGGCACAAAACTTATCCGTTTTTACTATGGTAATTTTCGGTGGTATGGGATCCATCTTGGGAGGTTTCTTGGGAGCGGTGTTCGTTGAGGCAATTTTGTTTTTCTGGAAAACATCTTCTGCCCTTGAGCAGTTGGGGACCGGTCTCGGTCTTTTAATAATTTTGTTCATATATCCGGCCGGATTGGGTGGTTTGGTTTACAAAGTACGGGATTTCATAGTTAAGAAAATTGTTCCCAAGGAAATTTTGGAGCCTGATAAGGTCGCCGACGAAGGTGGACCTTCTACGGTCATTCCAGGTCCTGCCCATGATGCAGTTGTCAGATTGAATGCCCTGGAAGAACTTGAACTTAAAACAAAGGGCGGCCAGGGTGCTCAACAGGCACCGGCAGCCCAGGATTTCAGTGATTCAATTCTTTCAGCAACAGGAATTGATTCCGGATATGACAAGGCAAAAATTCTATTTGATGTAAGTTTCGGAGTTAAAGAAGCTGAAATTCTGGCTTTGCTGGGTACGAACGGCGCCGGAAAGTCTACCATTTTGAAGGTATTTGCCGGAATTTTACCCGCCTATAAAGGTAAGGTTACGTTCATGGGAGAAGACATTACCAAACTTGACCCAATTTCACGTGTCAAAAAAGGAATCGTAATGGTCCCGGGTGGGCGAGGAGTATTCCCGACCTTAACTGTAAAAGAAAATCTTTATTTGGCCTCTTGGATACACAAAAAAGATAGGCAGTTTGTTTCCGAAACTATGGCAAGAATTTTTACATTGTTCCCAATTTTACAGACACGAAAAGACACTCTCGCGGGACTGCTGTCAGGTGGTGAGCAACAGATGTTAACAATTGCTCAGGCATTATTGTGTAAAGCCAAAGTTATCTTAATTGACGAGCTGTCGTTGGGTCTGGCTCCTACAGTAGTTGCCGAGTTATTAAAGGCAGTTGAGGCTCTGGCGGCAAGCGGAGTTACCGTTGTAGTAGTTGAGCAGTCTGTTAACGTTGCTACGGCAATAGCTTCAAGGGCTGTCTTTATGGAACGTGGTCAGGTAAGATTCTCCGGTCCGACTCCAAGCGTAGAACAACAGCCAAATCTGTTAAGATCAGTTTTCTTGCGAGCTGCTACCAAGGCTCACAGTCGACCGAACGATGAGGCATTTTCAAGACGGACGGTCGACACCAAATCTACTTCGGCTTTCGGAGTCCTAAATGTTACAAAACGTTTCGGTACCATAAACGTATTAACAGACGTCAGCCTGTCGGTTGCAAAAGGAGAAATACTCGGAGTTATCGGAGCCAACGGTGCCGGGAAAACCACGCTGTTTGACGTTTGTTCAGGGTTCCTTGCTCCCAATTCGGGAAAGGTGATTCTGGACGGCAACGACGTTACCCATATGAGCGCACACATGAGGGCACGACGCGGTTTGGGAAGAGTTTTCCAAGATGCGCAACTTTTCCCGTCTATGACCGTTTCGGAGGTGTTGGCTATTGCACTGGAAAGGCACGTAGAGGTAAAGGATCCGTTTGCCTCAATGCTCGGTTTAGATGCTGTTGCAGAATCAGAAGAAAAGGTAGAGGATAGAGTAGATGAACTACTAGAAGAGATGGGACTTAACCGATACAGATCTTCGTTTGTAACTGAGCTTTCCACGGGTACGAGAAGAGTCTTGGATCTGGCTTGTTCGATGGCACACAGACCAAGGGTATTATTACTGGACGAACCGTCAGCCGGTATAGCTCAGCGCGAATCTGAAGCTATGGGTGAGCTTATACTAGGTCTAAGTGCCGAAACCGGAGCATCATTTATAATTATCGAACATGACGTACCTTTGGTATCATATGTTTCGGATAGATTGATATGTTTGCACCTGGGGGAAATTATCGCAGAAGGTCAAACAACAGATGTTCTCGGTAATCCGGATGTAATTTCGGCATATCTCGGACGCGATGACGTAACTATCAATCGCTCTAGAACATCTACGCCGGCTTAACTTGCCGTTCATAAATATTTAATTTTGTCAATACTTTGGTATAAATTCAATACCAATACTACCTAATTTTTTTACATTTCTTAAAATTAGGTATATCATGTTATTTGAAGGTGTATTGCGCCCTTAAAGGGCGCATACGACAATGCAAGTGCGGTTTTGTGAGGTTATATTTCTCTTTTTAAAACAAAACTTTCGCTAGCTATTTACTCGCAGTTCACTCGTGCCGATTTATTAATCAATAGCATTTAGTGAGTAATGACATGAACCAAAGTATTAATTACAGTATGTCTAATGATGTATCCGGAATTGTATCGGCTTCAATAATCCGTTACATACGTACACATTTGGGCGATATCGGTTTAAGCGCATTCTTCAAGGAATTAAATATAGGTAGCGCACAGGCTAATTCATTGGAGACTCCCACCACGTGGTTAACTTACGATGAAGCTACTCAACTATTTAAAGCGGCAAGGAAGATTATCGGTGACCCCGAAGTCGGAAGAAAAATTGGTGAGGCCCACCTATTCCCTCACGAACCAACCGGTGTGGCGGACTTGGTGGTATCAATTTCATCTGTAGGTGAAGCACTAAGAAACATCTCCGGAATACTGCCAAAGTATTCCACGGTCATAACTTCGACAGCCCTTGAAGTTGGTGACGCACACGCAATAGTGAGGATTAAAACCAACGGTGGTGTTCACGCCGACTACCAGTTGTGCCTTTTTTATCAGGGCATATTAAGTCAATTCCCCGTCCTGTTTGGACTTGTTCCCGCGATCTTAACCGAAACAGAATGTCAAGCTAGGGGTGGTAGACACTGTGTTTATACAATCGGATGGCAAGAACACCAATGGTCCAACTTTGTGGACGACAAAGTTTCACTCTTTTCTATGGCCTGGGATGAAGAGTTAGTCGCAGAAGAACAATCTCAGTTAAACTTGACTCCGGACGAGGAAGTTAAGTTACTCAAAGAACAAGTTGAATCACTAACTTCAAGACTGGATGCAGTATATTCCACCGCCGCCGAACTTTTAGAGTCCGATGATTTGGATTCAATCCTGAGAAGGATTACTCAACGTGCCGCAAACGCTGTCAATGCCCCCAAGTATCTTTTAGTGGCAAAAACCTCGATTGACGTTAACTACAGAATCCAGTGGCATGGCTTATTGGAATCAGAAGCAAATACCATTGCCAGGCAAGTAATTAACGGAACTTTTGACGAATCAGATCCAACCAAGATGCTGGTAAAGATTTCCTCGTCCAGACATGACTACGGCTATCTAACCGCACTGCTTCCGGATAAAATGAAGTTTTTAGAACACGATAAGCGGACGCTCTTAGTTTATGCCAACTACGCCGCAGTGGCTCTCGACGTGGCTACCTCTCTGGCCGAAACTAGGATTAGTGACACTACCTCAAAGGCACTACTGGATTTTGGAAACAATCTTGCTACTATCAAAGTAAAGGTTGAAGTTGCTGAAATATTAGCCCAAACCATTCCTTCGGTTTTGGATGCGGCCGGAGTCATAGTGCTGGGATATGACAGAGAACACGACGAATTCACTGAAATTAGTCGCAGTTTTGATACGGATATAGCAGAAAGGATTCCTTCGGAATTGGTAAAGTTTCCTCCGGACCTTATTCTGAATTTTGACAATACTCTATTATCGGGTGAACCCGCTTCCATCTCCCGAGAATCGGCCTCGTCTTTTATGGCAAATAATTTTGCCATTTGGAATATAGACCACATGTTATATTATCCCCTCATATCTTCCCAAAAAGAGACGTTAGGAATTGTAATTTGTGGTTTTAATTCAGCCACTCATAAAAATTCAGGGCAAGATATGCTAACCAAAGAGCGATTTAAAGGTCTCTGTTCGCAGGCAGCTACAGCTTTTGAAAATACGCTTTTAATGGAACAGATTTCACACATGGCCTGGCACGATCCGTTAACCGGACTGCCCAACCGGAGATTATTTG
>DAIDJA010000165.1 GCA_027451605.1 Acidimicrobiales bacterium | reverse complement strand
GAATATACGGTTAAATACTTTAAATTATCCAATTTGCAGGAAAAGTTAACTATTTCAAGATTAGACGGGACATATCAGAAATTAGCGATAAAACTAAAAACATACGATCTGTTAATAATTGATGATTTCGGACTGTCTCCTATAGGAATGATCAATTCCAGAGAAATCCTGGATATTTTAGATGATAGGCTTAATTTCAAGTCAACTTTGATAGCATCTCAGATACCTCCTCAAGATTGGCATTCAATTATTGAGGATCAAACCACAGCCGATGCAATAATAGATAGGCTAATACATGATTCTATAAATTTAAATTTGACAGGAGAATCTTACAGAAAACTTAAAGCCTTAGAAAAAAGTAAAGAAAATTCAAACCTAGAAAATTAAGATTAAAATATAATAAATCGTGCAAGAAAATACTGTGATAATCCATAGATTAAAGTGTGCGAGAGTTACTGGAATGGGTGTTTCAATGTACTGGAATAGCCAATATCTGAGCGATATTGAATCCAGAATTGTCGATACTTGCGTGCAATTAGTATTTAAGAAATCCAAATCTCGACAATATGATGTAGCTGAGTGGGCACTCAGACGTGCTTTGCTTGCAGTTCCCTATGATGAAAGACTGTGGAGATATCTTCTGATAACTTATTCGAAGAGTGATAATCTGTCAAAATTAGAGAGTGTTATGAATGAGATTGCATTTACAATGGAAGATGATTCTGAGGTATATACGGGTATTTCCGATGAAACTTTTAGGTTGTATCGCCAGCTTTCGGGAAAGGAGTTTCCACGAAGACGTCTTAGGCAAAATAAGCAAGAAAATCTTTAATTTGAATTATCTAACTATCGGAAGTTCTGTCGGTAATAATAGTTCGACAATCCAATCCGCTAAAGTTTCGGGTTTTAGGTCTGGGTGATCTATCCACCAAATTGCCAGCGCCTCGTAAGCTCCGTTAAGAGCATGCGCTATTCCGTTTATGTAAATGGGAGAGTTATTTTCGAAAGCGTTGCTGGAGGTGATGAGATTTCCCACCAGGTCAGACTGTTGTTTTCTAATCTGGGCTATTTCTTTGTTGAATAGCCCCTGATCATTGACAAATAGGGCGAGCCATAGCATGCGGTGTTCACTGACAAAATTAAAAAAAGCCAACCCCCCTGCTCTGAGTTTCGCATCTAATGTCGCAGCCAGATTAACTGCGTTTTGAATTCGACTTTGAAGGTCATGACCGGTTTCTGTTAATATCATCTTAAATAAGTTATCTTTGGAACCGACCAGTTCATATATTACAGGCTTGGATACCCTCACCCTTTTAGCCAGTTCATCCATTGAGCTGTTTGCATAACCGTTGTCCGCGAACATCTTTTTTGCCGTCAGAATAATTTGTGCGATACGAAGGTTCTTGGGAACCTTTCCATGCTTGTGCAGGCTGATTTTTTCTTCTATTTCTTCTATAGTTTCGCTTGACATAATTACCTACTTATAGTAACCTACTTATAGTAGTTTACTATAAAATTCAGGAGATAAGAAAAATGACCGTTACTTCAAAATTTGATATACCTAATTCTTTATTAAGTAATTCTAACTTAACGGAAGATAAAAATGTGTTTGAAACAATAATTATCGGCTCCGGTTTCAGTGGTATCGGAATGGCCGTTAACTTAAAAAAGTATAATCGGGACGATTTTATTATATTTGAACGCGATAGTGAAGTTGGGGGAACATGGCAGGCCAACGACTATCCGGGATGTGCATGTGATGTTCCATCTAACGTATATTCATTTTCGTTTGCCCCAAATCCAAACTGGTCAAGGACTTTTTCGCCTCAAAAGGAGATTCAAGAATACCTTAAAGACTGTGTATCGAAATTTGGAATTGCTGACAGAATTAAATTAAATACGGAAGTTACAAGTGCGAATTGGGATAATACAAAAAAGCGATGGAATGTTCAAACCGAAAACAAAAAGACATATTTCAGTAAGTATTTAGTAGCGGCTTCAGGCGCTCTTAGCGAACCGTCAATTCCCGATTTGCCCGGTTTAAAAACATTTTCCGGAAAATATTTTCATTCGGCTAAATGGAATCATGACATTGATCTAAAGGGCAAAAGAGTAGCAGTTGTCGGAACAGGAGCTTCGGCTATTCAATTTATTCCAGAAATTGTCGAAAATGTGGAAAAACTATATGTATTTATGCGCACCGCGCCTTGGATCTTGCCGAGATGCGACAGGAATCTGACGCGCCTTGAACAGGTCTTATTCAATAAATTTCCGGTCATACAGCTTTTAGTTCGGGCAGCTGTTTTTTGGGCAAGAGAAAGTTACTTTTTGGCCTTTACAAAAAATCGAGGTCTAATGAAAATAGCCGAAAAACTTGCGAGCAGACATTTAGATAAACAGGTTGATAAAGATGAAATAAAGGCAATTTTAAAGCCTAATTATGAAATGGGTTGTAAACGAATTTTATTATCAAACAATTTTTATCCGGTATTTAATAACAAAGACGTTGAGCTTATAAACTCGTCAGTTAGCGAAGTCAACAATTCAACCGTTGTATCTTCTGACGGCACCGGTGTTGACGTAGACGTAATTATTTTTGGCACTGGGTTTAATGTGGCAGAAATGCCAGTTGCCAAATATATAAAAGGCCAAGAAGGCGCTACACTTTCCCAGGTATGGCAAGGTAGCCCGCGCGCACTTTTAGGCACTACGGTACAGAATTTTCCAAATCTATTTTTACTCATGGGACCCAATACCGGACTAGGACATAACTCTATGGTATATATGATTGAATCCCAAATAAATTATGTAATTCAGGCGATGAAAGAACTTACAAAGCAAAATTGCGAAAGTCTTGTCCCTAAGGAAGAAGCGGTATCAGGATTCACAGAAACTATGGACAAGATGACAATGGGCACAGTTTGGCTGAGCGGTTGTGTTTCTTGGTATTTGGATAAAAAAGGTAGAAATCCAACTTTGTGGCCTGATTTTAGCTGGAGGTTTAGAAGCAAGACTCGTCAAATCCGCATAAGCGATTACAATGTCGATTAAGAAAGCCTTTGAAACAACTCTACAATTTAAAAAAGAGACGTTAATAATTGCCAGTATACACAAACTGAAATAATTTGATTTAAAATTAGTTTGTGCAAAATAGGAAATTAAGCTCCTTCCAATTTATAGTCGTGGCCCTTGCGATTATCATGCTTGGAATTATTCACGCAAAATTTATTGGACATTATAGTTATTTTACGCAGCCAAGATTTGGCTGGGAGATGTTCTATATAGCGGTATCAGAATTCTTTATTTACATCTTAAAGCCTAAATCGGGATCATCAAGAATTTTTACAAATTTTGCTTATGTGCTTATAGCACCTATATTATCGGCGCTAACTATTTCAGTATGTCAACTTTTGGTAGGAACACCACTATTGCCAAGATTCTTGATAATAGCCGGTCTATTGGTCACCTTTACTCTTTTGATGTTGGTATGGTTGGTTGCGGTTAGATTTCAGAAGACTTTTTTAGTGGATAAAGTGTTAATTTTGGGGAATGTATTGAAGTCCGAAAATCTCAATTTCAACCAGTTCGAAAAGGAAAAACCTTTCGAAATTGTTAAAGTCTTACAAATTAACGCATCATTTGATCAAATAATGAATTTATTTTGTGATACCAAATTTAATGTCTTAGTTATGGACAGACATTCACAGGCTCAAGAAGAACATATTAAGGCTGCTGCATTACTGCATTCGCAAGGAGTTAGGATTAGGACTCTAACACTATTTTTCGATGAATGGTTGGGAAAAATGCCCGTAGGTGAGCTTGAACAAGTCTCGCTTTTATTTGATATTGCCGAAAATGTTTCTCCTGTATATATGCGTGTTCGTAGATTAGTGGATATTTTGGTATCGATATTACTTTGTTTGGTATTTTTCTTGCTTGTTCCGATAGTATTTGTTCTAAATATATTCGGAAATAGAGGAACCTTATTATATTCGCAGCTGAGAGTTGGCAAAGATAACAAGCCCTTCAAAATCTATAAATTTAGAACAATGTTATCTGATGATAATGCAGATAATTTTAGTGAGTGGACACAGGCTGAAGATAGTAGGATTACCGCAATAGGAAGATTGCTTCGAAAGCTTCATATAGATGAAATTCCGCAGGTAATTAATGTTCTAAAAGGAGAAATGACTTTGGTTGGACCTCGTCCGGAACAGCTTAAGTATGTTGAGAAACTTTCTAACGAGATTCCGTTTTATCAAATGCGGCATATCGTTACGCCGGGAATTACCGGTTGGGCGCAGGTTAAGTTTCACTATGGTGCTTCGGTAGATGATGCTTTACAAAAAATTCAATATGAGTTTTATTACATAAGACATCAAAGTCTATTTTTAGATATTAAAGTAGTTGCCAGAACATTGCAAATTTTGTGGCGCGGATTTGGAAGATAAAAAATATGAATAGTGAAATCTTGGTTGACGGAACAGACGATAAAGATATTGATTTACCGCTGAAATTAAAAGCGAAGCGTCATTGGTCATTTATCGCTGTAATTGTATTTATTCTTATTGCAACGGATTTGATGTTTTTCCTACCGATAGGATATCAGTTTGTTTTTACCTTTCATGTTGACCAGATATTTCTATTTATTGCGGTAGGTTTTCCCTGTCTTATTTCAGAAATAAAAAATAAGAAATATTCGGTTACGATAATGTTTGCTTTTGCGTTCTTAATATTTTCATGTTTTAGCGCTATTTTTTCGACTCAGGCATATATTTCCTTCTTTGGTATCTATATTGAAGGTACAGGATGGTTATTTTATTT
>DAIDJA010000164.1 GCA_027451605.1 Acidimicrobiales bacterium | reverse complement strand
CTGAGAGAATGGTATCTCTTGGCAGATATTTTGGAGCAGATGGGGGACTTTCCAAATGCGAGGAGACTTTTCAAGAAAGTATTGCAGTTTGATCCCGAATTGGCTGACGTTGCAGAGCGTGCGACCAACTGAACCGGTCAGTTATATTTTCAATTAATAACGGTTTTGACAAAAGTGTAAACTATTACATATGGCAAGAGTAATAGCTTTGGCAAATCAAAAAGGCGGGGTAGCAAAAACCACTTCTACGCTTTCAATAGGCGTTGGTCTGGCAGAGCAGTCCAAAAAGGTGTTATTAATAGACCTTGATCCCCAGGCTTCGTTAACATATTCAGTCGGGATGGATCCGGATACGCTGGATGTTTCCTTACATGATGTATTTGTCTCCAGAACCCCGATCGATAAAGTGGTTCACAAAGTTCGACATGTAGATATTGTTCCGTCTACGATTGATCTAGCCGGTTCTGAGGTTCATCTATTGAGTCGAACCGGAAGAGAGCACGCATTAAAGCGGGCAGTCGCTACCATTAAAGACAACTATGACTACATACTTTTGGATCTCCCTCCTTCTTTGGGAGTTTTGACTATTAATGGGCTTACTTGCGCGAATGACCTTTTGATACCTGTTGCCTGTGAGACTTTAAGCCACAGAGGGGTCGGTCAGCTTATGGAAACAGTTGACGACGTAAGGGCATTTGCTAACCCCGATCTGAGGGTGCTGGGCATTATTGTCACTCTTTATGATGATCGGACAAAACACGCCAGGGAAATTTTTGAAGATCTCCCCGGTCGTTATGGGTTACCGGTGCTTAGCCCACCGGTAAGAAAATCGATAAGATTTGCTGAAGCTCCTGCCTTAGGGCAATCTATTTTAGACCATTCTCCGACTTCAGCGGGCGCCGAGGCTTATCGGCAAATTGCCATTCAAATTATTGAAGGCGACTGAAATAATCCGCAGTTTAATAAAGACTATTCGTAAGTGAAAAAGGAGTAAAAAGTGGCAAAAAATGATCCTCACGGAAAAAGTGCGCTTTTTTGGAAAGCAATTGACGAAAGGACTTTACAGCCTAAAACCCATGACAATCAAAAGGTAGTATCTTCAAGACATTTGCTTTTCAGTGATCTACGGGGAGCCAATGCTCCGGAGGAACTTCCGCCACTTTTAATTGAATGTTCGCGTTGTAAAAATAGTACGTATGTCACTATCGGCGAATATTTAAAGATGCATATCCCATTTTCCCTTTGGATTCCATTCAAGGAACACTCAAGATTCTTAAAATGCCCAAGTTGCCACAAGCAGGCATGGGTGAAACTCAGAGTCACCCTTTTGGCAAATGAATTAAAAGATGTGGACTGAGTATCTCTTGCGGTTTGGCTAATGTTTAGAGCCGACTGTTTTTTCACCTAACATTTTGGAATATAGTCCGGATGACTTAAAGTGCGCCATAATCCCATCTGAATTTGGTTGCAGCAGTAAATTAAATAATTTCTCATCAAATCTGCTCGATCCAGTTCAAGCTTCTTTTGACCGCCTGATGCCACCCTATAAATTTCTGGTCGAATCCGTCGGGAACTTTGGAAGGAGTAATTCTTTCGTCCGGTTGGTCTTTGGATGTTATAACATCCAAGCTTTCGTAGTAGTTAATTCCCAGACCCGCCATCAATGCAGCACCAATTGCAGTGGATTCTGAACTTTTATTTCTGTAAATATTTATCTGACAATAGTCAGCGAGCATTTGCAAAAGAGGACGACTTTTTGAAACTCCTCCGTCAACTTTTAACATTGATATATCGATTCCATTATCCGAGGATGTATTGAGTACATCCATCGTCTGAAACACAATGGATTCCAGTACCGATCTTGCTATGTGGTTCAAATCGGTGTTTCTTCCCAGTCCGATTAGGGTCCCTCTGGCATTTGGGTCCCATTGAGGTGATCCCAGCCCGTTAAATGCCGGTACCAAAAATACTCCGGCAGAATCTGAAATCCTTTCAGCTCTTTGGTCTATTTCTTTGGGTGAGTCGAATAATTTAAGTGTTTCTGTTGTCCAGTTAATTGTTGAAGCGCAGGAAAAAATTGATCCTTCAAAAGCATATGTTGTTTCTTTTGAACCGGTGACATTGATAGTCCAGGCAACAGTTGACAGTAACCCGTCAGGTGGTTCCGAATATATTTTACCGGCATTAACCAGAATAAAACATCCCGTACCGAAAGTCGCCTTAGCATCGCCGGAATTAAGACATGATTGTCCGAAAAGCGCACTCTGCTGGTCGCCTAAAACTCCGGTAATGGCAACTTCATTTAAAAAGTGCATATCAGGGCAATTCAATATGCCAAATTTCCCGTTTGACTCAGTTATGTCAGGTAGAACGTCAAGAGGAATATCAAAAAGGTTGCAAAGATCTTCGTCCCAAGTCAGTGTTTCTAAATTTAACAGCTGAGTTCGGCTTGCATTTGAAACTTCAGTTACAAAATTTCCTCCCTGCGTACCGCCGGTTAAGTTCCAGATGAGCCAGGTATCTACCGTTCCGAAGACGGTATTTGAAGTTACTGAGACTCCATTATTTAAAAGCCAGTTTATTTTGGTGGAGCTAAAGTAAGGGTCGATATATAGTCCGGTTTTTTTGCGTACTGAGTCTTCAAAGCCTTGATTCTTAATGGTTTGACAGTACTCGAACGTTCTTCGATCCTGCCATACAATAGCAGGTGAAAGTGGTTGACCTGTGGATTTGTCCCAACATACTATAGTCTCTCTTTGGTTAGTAATGCCTATTGCTATAGGTGTCTCATCGAGACGATTGTCGATTTCAAACAGGCATTCCACAATTAGATTCAGCATCACTTTTGCATCTTGTTCTATGTATCCGGGTTTTGGATAACTTATAGGTAGCTCGCGGTAAGCTACTGCTTCTATTTGAACGGTGTCGGCATCAATTGCAAGTGCTCTTACCCCCGTAGTACCGGCATCAATTGAAATAAGTTTAGGCATTTGCTTTCGAGTCCTTGTTTTGCTAATATAAAACCGAGTTGGGTTATATAATTCAACGATCAATGGTTGACCAGTACTATTTTAATTTGCCGGCGACAGAATAATTTTGACTAACGGTCAAAGTAGATACAGTCGTAAGTATACGAAGATATATAAACTGAACTAAATCTATACAGAAAAGTTTTTATTATTTTGACCGGCTAATATTAAAATCCACATTAGTGAATGAAATTTGAAGGTAATTTATCCCATTTAACGGTAGGAATCTGCTGACTTAAAAGTTGCCATGACTGCCGGGCAATAAAAAAAAATAAAATTTTATACAAATACTTGATTTATCTAAAAATATGCGATAATATACATATATAGTGTAATTTATTGGAAGTACTACTATATATAGTGGTACAAAATATAGTGGCGAATTAATATTTGCTTTACTAAATTTAAAGGTGAACCCTTATTTTGAGTTAAGCGTTAACATTTAACACTCTCGGTCGATGATTGATTTCAAGATGATTGATTTCAACGGGGCCTGTTATAACCGAAAGATTGGTTATCTAATATAAAACATTAACAGATGAAGTGGTAATTTAATAGTTTTGAGACGGGCATGGCAAAAATTGTCCGATGAATGAGGAGAATGAGGAGAAGATAATGGTTGTAGTTGATAATAAAGTTGTGCTCGGGATATCTAGGTTTTTTACTAAACCCGAACAAAATGTTTATGATCTCGTGGATTGGGACGTAAGAGAGTCTAAAATCACCAACTATAAAGACGGTTCGGTTGCATTTGAACAGCAAGGAGTTGAAGTTCCCTCTTCGTGGAGTTTAAATGCCACAAATATTTTGGCACAAAAATACTTCCGTGGTAATTTGGGAGAGTCCGACAGGGAGTTCTCATTAAAACAAGTGACCGACAGAATAGTTGATACGATTGCGGAGTGGGGAATGAAAGACGGGTATTTTGAATCCGAAGAGGAAAAGCAGTCATTTTCCCAAGAGTTGAAGTTTTTGCTAGTTACCCAGCGAGCAGCCTTTAATTCACCGGTTTGGTTTAACATCGGAGTAAAAGATGTGCCGCAGCAGGCGAGCGCCTGTTTTATTCTGGCTGTCGAAGATTCAATGAGATCTATCTTAAATTGGTATACCGAAGAGGGAATAATATTTAAAGGTGGGTCCGGAGCCGGAGTGAATCTTTCAAGGATAAGAGGATCAAAAGAGCTTTTAGCGGGAGGCGGTACCGCAAGCGGACCGGTATCGTTTATGAGAGGGGCTGACGCATCTGCCGGAACAATCAAAAGTGGAGGCAAGACCAGACGCGCGGCAAAAATGGTTATTTTGGATGTGGATCATCCGGATATTGAAGAGTTTATTTGGTGCAAAGCACATGAAGAGAAGAAGGCACGCGTTTTGGCCGCAAACGGTTTTGATATGGATTTGGACGGTAAAGACATACATTCTGTCCAGTATCAGAATGCCAATAATTCCGTGAGGGTCCTGGTGAAGCCCGCAAACCACGCGTCATGCGACGTGCCGGTCTTGCCGGCTGCCGGAGCGGTAAAGCCCATAGCGCGCACCACTTCGCCGGTGCCGTGATTGATGACGTTCTCCATCAACGCGGTCGTGAGGTAGGCGACGCGCGGATCCAGCACCGGAGTCGAGACCGGAGTGTACTCGTCCATCACGTCTCCGTTGGCGCTGTGGATCGACGCCAGCAGCCAGGGATTGATCTTCACTCCGTCGTTGGCAAAGATGGTGTAGACCCCAGCCATCTCCAGCGGCGTTGCGCTGTAGGCTCCGATCGCCATGGCGGGTGTCGGTTTCACGGAGGTTATGCCCGCCTGCTGGGCCA
>DAIDJA010000163.1 GCA_027451605.1 Acidimicrobiales bacterium | reverse complement strand
GTTTTGATGGAATCAGACTTTCCAACAGAGGCGGGAACAATGTTGAGAAATATAGAAAATAGGGGTGATCCGTGGGGCTTAGGTTCTTCCCAGAGAACTCAATGGACTGAAAGTTTGGAATTTGATATACCAATTATTGACGGCGAGATCCCCGACGACGTAGAATACCTATTTTGGGTCGGATGTGCGGGTGCATTAGATGAAAGAGCTCGTAAAACCACACAGTCAATAGCCAGACTCTTGCACCAGGCGGGCATCTCCTTTGGAATTTTAGGGCAAAATGAATCATGTACGGGCGACTCTGCCAGAAGAATCGGAAACGAATATTTATTCCAAATGCAAGCGACCCAAAATATAGAAATGCTTAACAGCGTTAAAGCCAAAAAAATCGTTGCTTCATGTCCGCATTGCTTTAACGCGCTTGCCAATGAATATCCCGCATTGGGGGGAAATTATGAAGTAATTCATCACTCGCAACTTTTGGCATTTCTCATCGAGCAGAAAAAGATAAATGCCGGTAGCTTCAAAGCTAAAGTTACCTATCACGATCCTTGTTATTTAGGAAGGCACAACCGAGTCTTTGACGAACCGCGATCGGTTCTCGACTCAGTTGACGGCGTGCAGCAAATTGAAATGCACAGACATAGAGAAAAAGGCTTTTGTTGCGGTGCCGGTGGTGCGAGAATGTGGCTTGAAGAAAATATCGGAGAAAGAATTAATATGAATCGAACTGCCGAAGCTCTTGCAACCGGCGCCGATATTGTCTCTACCGCTTGTCCATTCTGTATGATTATGATTGATGATGCCGTTAAGGCAAACCAAAAAGGGGATGACGTTAAAGTTATGGACGTTGCCCAAATACTGGAGACATCATCCGAAGGCGCAAAAGCCAAAACAAGCTAGCATTACATATTGATCTCAAATCAGATCTGTAATATTTTAAGGTGAATTTCAAAATCGATTTGAGTTATAAATATATCTTTGGGCGATGTTAAGTTACCGAGAGAAGCAATTTAATAAATCTTCCTCGTGACTTTACTTATTTCCGATTATCTTTTCGAGGCGTTCGAGCCTAAGTTTTTCGCTAATCAAATTTAGTTCGGCTAATGGTTCGGATAACAATATCGAACTATCAATTTTAGAAATAAGATAGTCCGCCAGCTTATAGTTTCTTGCCAATACCGGACCATGCATATAAGTACAGATTACATTGTCGGCAATAATACCGTCCTGGAAATTCGAGTCAATCTCTACTTTCCGGGATCCGTCTAAATACTTTATAAATTTGTTTACCTGTCTTTTCAATACACTACGCGATCTTTTAAATGAGTCATTTTTATCCGGGGCAATTGCTCCGTTCCCCGAACCGATAACTGCTTTTCCCAAGGGTTTTACATTTTCGCCTAAAATTGTCACTCCTCCGTGATTCTCAAACCCGCTGAGTAGGTATTTAGAGCCAATCAGTTTCGATTCAACTACCAACTCGCCCACACTTCTTTGTCTTCCTCGTAGCGAATGGATATCGACGATTCCGAGCCCTTCTACTGTATTGCCTTCAGCAACAAAGGAATTGCCGAGCAACTGATAACCTGCACATACTCCAAATATTATGGCACCTTTATCGTGAGCCGCATTTAAGGACTTCGAACCACTTAAGATCCTGGCGGCTTCTGCTTGAGGATTGTCCTCTCCTCCTCCAAGTACGTAGATATCCCCGTTTTCCGGGATACCCACGGACTGAGTCGCATGCACAATTCTCACCTTAACATCTGACAGCTCAATACGTTTAGCCAAAACAATTATATTGCCATAGTCTCCATAAGTACCGAGTAATTCAGGCAGGACGTCTACTATCACAATCTCGGACTCATTCATTCAAAGTCCACCTTTAATAGGTCCTGAAACGCACTGTAATTGGCAACCAAGTCTATACGTTTTATATTTGCATCAGCATTAATATAGTCAACAAATTTAGAGTTTTTAAAAATTTCATCATAATGACTGACTACTTCGTAGTCAGCATCGGCATATGCCAATCTTGCTGCCAAATCCAGAACTCTTTTCCCCG
Source organism: Acidimicrobiales bacterium (assembly GCA_027451605.1). Taxonomy (GTDB): domain Bacteria; phylum Actinomycetota; class Acidimicrobiia; order Acidimicrobiales; family JABEUL01; genus JAJZNL01. The sequence goes on along the minus strand of DAIDJA010000163.1, from coordinate 2,778 downwards.
TTGCCAGCACAAACTTCGAATTTATAACTTCAAAAGGGACATCATACAACCATGATGTATCCTTCCCGTCAGGAATTTCGGCATTTACTGCAAATATGACCGGATTGGCATTAATATTTACAAGTTTCAGAGCCTCGGCCCATCCTGCCGGGTTTTTTGCCAAAATTAATCTAAGATCGATATTAAAAGAATTTATATGTTTTAATGAGTATCGACCCGCTACCTGCGTAATTTCTGAAACATGAGATACGGATTCATCGAATTGCCGAAAACCCAAGAGATCCGCTACGATAATTGCAAATGCGGCGTTTAAACCGTTAAAGGCTCCAGGAAGATTTAATGAGGCTTCGTTTAAATTTCGACTACTGTCTTTTTGAGATTTTATCGCAAACTTTCCGTCTCGGGCATCAACAAGATAATCTACCTCCGGTTTGGTAAAACTACATTCTGAGCATAGGTAGTTTAAGATCTCATCCGATTCAATTAAGTTCAAATTATTCCCGCAGTTCGGACAACTCCTGGCGTCTATCAACCAATTATTCCCCCCGGAGATCCACACTGTATTTTTATGCTCCGTTGCACAATAGGCTACCAACGGATCGTCTGCGTTAGCTACGACTTTTAGATCCGGAACGGTCTGCAAATAATTCTTCCATTTTTTCGCAATCACCCTGACCTCGGTGGTTCGATCCAACTGATCTCTGGATAAATTTAACAGTACAACAACTGAGGGCTTGGTCTGTGAAGCTACTGATGCCAGCCAATGTTCATCCACTTCGAATACACAACTTGGGGCACCCAGATTGTCCGCAATTGCAGTCACAATACCCGCGGTCATGTTAGCTCCCAGGGCGTTAGTAGCCACTTCGATTCCATATCCCTTGAGTATGGCGACTACAAGGCCTGTCGTGGTAGTCTTGCCGTTAGTTCCCGAAACCAAAACAACCGATTTTCCTTTTGACATTTCGGTTAAAGCGCGACCGGATATCAGGGTCAACAGCCTGCCTCCGATAACTGAACCGGATCCGACTTTGATGAAACGACTTAAAGCAGAAACAATCCTCAGGATAATTAATCCGAATTGGGTCTTCATGCTCAGCTTAGACATAGGTTATATAAAGTCTAGACTATGCCCATTCCAAACAGTTAAATAAAATACCTTGAAGAAAAAAGGCGATATAAAAGAGGGTGGGACCAGTAGGGGGGATACTGGTCCCATTGGGTGTTAATGTCATATACACAAGGGTCAAAACCCTCATGTGAAGGGGTACATATGACTATATATATTCTGCCACACTGCAAAATGTTTGTCAAGTAACAAACTGTGATTATGGTATCATTATTAATGATGGAACTTAAGCAGCTAAAAGCTATTTTAGCTATATACGAATATGGCAGCTTTACTGCCGCAGCTGAAGCTCTTGAAACTGTACAATCAAATATTTCAGCTCACGTATCAAAGTTAGAAGCGGAATTAAATACAGTTCTGGTGGACCGATCAACCGGGCAAATTACTCCTGCCGGTAGAATCGTCGTTGACTGCGCCAAGCAAGTAAATGTCGATATAGAAAATATTCCCAAGGCGCTGGCGACTTTTGAAGATAAGATTACCGGAATAATAAAAATTGGACTAATCGGAACTACGGCAAGCTGGCTTGTGCCATGGCTTTTCCAACAAATCCCAAAGAGATGGCAACTTTTAAAGCCCCAATACACTGAAGGTACTTCGTTTGGTCTTGAACAAGAACTATTGGAGGGTTATCTCGACCTAATAATAACCAATCTACCTACAAGTTCGGCCGAAATCATATCGTCCCCTCTATTTACTGAAGATTTGGTATTGGTCGTGGGAACCGATCATCATCTGGCTAAAAAGAGAACGATCGGAATGAAGGATCTGGAAGATATTGAGTTATTACTCCCGGCACCCGGTACTGTTCTTAGAACCGAAATTAATTCAGCGGCAAAGAAAGCAGGTGCCAATTTGTCTTCCAGGGCCGACATTGACTCCATAAGACTTATCGCATCTTTGACGTTTGCCGGATTCGGTCCGGCAATTTTGCCTTCGACTTCAATTTCCGATTATCTTACTAATAGGTGGGTCGGTATAAAAATAGCAGATCTTAGCCCTAGGACAGTCGGAATTGCGCGGCGAAATGAGCCTTTAATTACACCATCCATTACTGCAATTATTAAGCTTCTGGATACCGATTTAATAGCCTACAGAAGACTTCCAAAAGGAATAAACGTTCTTCCAATAAAACCGATGCTGTTACAGCGACAGTCCAAAAATCGACCTGTTAAAAATAAGAATGAGGACTCGCTTCCACCCGAATGAACTTGGGTCGTATTCCATCGGTAGGGGACATTTAGTGTGTTTTTTCTGACATCCAAAGTCACTATGATTTTGTTAGTAAATAACTTCTGACTTTAATAAGGTTTTGGCTATAAGTTTAAACATGGTTAAGCTTTAGAATATCCCTGAGAACAAATATCAACAGTTTGCAACAAAATATGAAACGAATTATAAGTACTGTTCAGGCATTTGTGTTATTACAGCAAAATTTAACCAAATACTTGCTCGGTCTATATAGTCGTACGTATATTTATTACTGAATTTTATTTTGAAGCATTTCTTAATTCAATAAGTACCCATTTTGCTAAATCTTTCAATTTCTGATTAGAAACATTTCAATCTGAAAAAATATCGATTAATGCGGCGCAAAAAATTGAAGAAAATTAAACTTAAGGCTCCAAAATTTCTACCATTTAAAAGTA
>DAIDJA010000162.1 GCA_027451605.1 Acidimicrobiales bacterium | reverse complement strand
GCCAAAACGGTTTATTATCCGTTAATTTCTGCGTTTACTTCTATGTAATCCGGTGTTGTCGTATCCAGTGTGGCAGCCGTTACAAAGTCAGCGATTAGAATCATTTTTAACTTCAAGGCGGGTAAGAGATAACCTAATGGATATTTATTTGAGAATCCCACCTTTGGTCATTGCTAAAACATCCAATGCTTTGTCAGCCTCTTCTTCGGTAAGTAAGTTTTCTTCAAGTACCACTGTTCTGATATCCTTATTTTCAGCCAAAGATTTTTTAATTACCTTAGCTGCCATTTCATAGCCGATATAAGGGTTAAGTGAAGTCCCGATCGACGGGGAAGAAAGTGCATAAGTACGACATTGATCGACATTTGCTTCAATCCCATCTATGCATTTTGTGGCAAGGATTTTTGACACATTTGCCAAAATTCTAATGGATTCAAGAAGATTTCGAGCGATAACGGGGAGCATCACATTTAACTCAAGGTTTCCGGCGGCGCCTCCGAAAGTAACGGCGGCATCATTTCCGATAACCTGAGCTACCACCTGACAAACTGCTTCAGGAACGACCGGATTGACTTTGCCCGGCATTATCGAAGAGCCGGGTTGAAGATCCGGTAAGTGGATTTCTCTTAAACCGCATTTCGGACCGGAAGACATCCATCTCAAGTCATTTGCAATTTTATAGAAAGATACCGCTATGGTTTTTAGGATACCCGAAGCTTCGACGAGTGCATCGCGAGCGCCCTGAGCTTCAAAATGATCCCGAGCCTCGACAAGGTTAAGATTTAGATTTTTGTTAAGTTCGCTTATCACGCCTTGAGTAAAGCCCTCAGGAGTGTTAAGTCCGGTACCTACAGCCGTTCCCCCAAGCGGAATCTCCTGTATGCGCTTCAACGCATCATCGAGCCGTTCGATTCCGATTGAAACTGCCGTGGCATACCCTGAAAATTCCTGGCCCAACGTGACAGGCGTGGCATCCATAAGGTGAGTTCTTCCCGATTTAACGACTTCGTCAAACTCATGAGCCTTATTTTTTAAGCTGGTTGCCAAGGTTTTAAGGCTCGGGATAAGTAGGTCCTTAATTTCAACCGTGGCTGCAATATGAATTGCTGACGGGAAGACGTCATTTGATGATTGAGATGCATTTGTATGATCGTTTGGACTAACTTTATCACCGAGTCTTTCGGTTGCCAAAGTTGCCAGAACTTCATTTGAATTCATATTTGATGACGTTCCCGAACCGGTTTGATAGACGTCGAGCGGAAACTGGTCGATATATTTGCCATCAAAGATAATTTCGTTGGCCGAATCGACCAATGCCTTTGAGATCTCCGGTTTTAGAATCCCCAGTTTTTCATTAGTTATAGCAGCAGCCTTTTTGATATTGATTAGGGCCACGATTAGGGATCTTTCGATGGTTGTGCCTGAAATCGGGAAGTTCTCTACTGCACGTTGTGTTTGTGCTGCCCACTTTGCCGATTTGGGAACTCTAACGTCCCCCATCGAATCGTGTTCAATTCTAAATTCTTCGTTATTGTTTAGGTTGTCGTTTAAATTATTCATCAATTTACTAAGGTACTAGAAATTTTTAGATTAATTTTTAAAAAGTTCAAAAGATGCATAAAATTTCGGCGATGATTTGGTATGATTTCAGCAGATTATTGATGGAAAGTGACAAAAATTGAAATAATTGGAATAAATACCGAGATACAAAGGATTAATTATTGTTAATTAAATTGTTTTTCAAAAAAAAGAGATTACATCTTGCATAAAAGAGATATTTTTGCCAAAGTTCCCGATTGCCTAAAATATAATCGTTGCAATGCGAATTTAAAGATTAAATTCTTTCCAAGGGGAACAGTCTATAGTAAGATAGTTAAATCATGTTTTGGAGAACTTTTTGGCACGGTAATTTGCTCTTAACTGTTGAGCCGTAGATCGAGCTGTAGATATTTATTGGATTCTGTTCAGCGAAGTTTATTTTCCAAAGTAGTGAGATTTGCTTTAGGACATGATGTTTTTTACTTATGAGACAACGTAAATTTGTAATAGGCGTAAGTACAAATCGTGCTATACGAATCAAGAACATGCGAGGGCATAAGTTGCCCAAGATTCATATCTTTGCCGGCGGCGGTTGGTCTATAAAGGCGTTTTTAGCCTTTGCGATGTGTTTGGGACTGATTACCGCTTTTTTACCCAAACCCAGTGAAAATAAACTAGATTTTGCTAAAACTGCTACCGTTCAATCGCTTCAGCAACAAGCGGCTCAAATCGCCGCGGAGATTGCTGCCCAAAATAGTCAGCTTGATCAGTTGGATCAGCAGTATTTAACCGCTCAGCAGAATCTTGCCACTATCAACCAGCAAATAAGTACGACTCAGGGTCAAATTGCTAGTTTGACAGGTTCTGAGGCTGATCTAAAAAAACAGATTCGTCAGGAAGCATTAGCTGCTTACGTGGAAGCCGAGTCAGGTCAGGGGCTTAGCAGTGTCCTAAATTCCAATGCGACAACAATCGGGCTTAAGGAGACTTATTTAGAATCGGCCACCGGTAACTTAAATGCAAGTGTCGCAAACCTAGTGGATGTACAAAATAAATTAACTGCGGTTGAAAATTCTTTGACCAAGCAGCAGACTGCCGAACAGCAACAAGTTACGACGATAAACCAGGCCAAAAACCGAGCGGCTCAGATTCAGGCAAGCTTGGTCAACATGGAAAACGGACTGAAAGGTCAGATTGCTACTTTGGTTGCTCAACAGCAGGCTGCCGCTAGGGCTGCCGCTGCGGCTGCGGCTGCGGCAAGATTTAGGCAGGAACAAGCCGCACAAGCGGCGGCGTTGGCTGAAAATGCGGCGCTATCTCTTAACGGTGGGGGTGCGGGTAGCATACCGGTGATTTCCGGATCGGGCTCCGGAGTAAATGCGGTCCGGGCTGCAATGTCTTATATCGGCGTATGGTATCAGTGGGGAGGTACTTCAAGAAGCGGAGTTGACTGTTCGGGTTTGACAATGCTGGCATGGGAGTCCGCCGGAGTGCAACTTCCAAGAACTGCCCAGGAGCAATATGACGCAACGGCACATGTTTCTTTGGCCAGCCCCGGTCAATGGCAACCCGGTGACCTTGTATTCTATGGATATGGAACCTCGGGCATTTCTCATGTTGCCATGTATATTGGCAACGGAGAAGTAGTGCAGGCACTTGAAACCGGAACTCAGGTTCAGGTAACTTCAATGTTCTATGCGGGTTCTCCGGTCGCAATCGGTCAACCATGAAGCCGATTCCGGTTTCCTTCAAAATTGGTTTTCTGACAATCCATACCTACGGCATAGGGTTGGCAATTACTTTTTATATCGGTTATAAACTTTTTGAAAGAGCACTCAAGAAGCGAAATTACGAAGTTGAATGGCTAGCTACTGCTTTTATCTGGATAATAATCTCGGCTATTGTTGGGGCACGGATCGTAAGCGTGGTTGCAAATATAAAATTTTACAAAAGCGATTGGGTCCAAATATTTGAGATCTGGCAGGGAGGAGTCTCCTCTTACGGAGGTCTGCTTGGAGGGTTTTTAGCAGGCGTACCTCTAATAAGAAAGAAGCTTCCCGAACTTAAGCTTCCGGAGGCATTAGACATTGTTGCACCGATTTTGGTACTTTGTTGGGCGATAGGGAGACTTTTAGGGCCGCAACTAATGTACAGAGGCGGGGGTCGTAAGACTAATATGTGGTTTGGATTGGAGTATGCCGGTGAGGTTGGCAAAAGATTACCGGTACCGATATTCCAATCAATTGAGTGCTTAATTGTTTTTGCTATTTTATTGTACATTGTGAAGCGCCAACGGGACGCCGGGAAAAAACGTAATTATATCGTAGTTTTGTCCGCAATATTCTTTTGGGATATAACCAGATTTTTTGATGAATTCTTATACTTGGATAGGCCTCAGCGTCTTTGGGATGCGGTGGAAGTCTTCAGTCTAATTCTCGTTGCAATTTCGGGAATACTGATATTGGCGATAAAGAAACGCGGAGAATTAATGGATTTTAACCGAAATATAGTTTCCGATGAAAATTTATCAGAAAAGGATGACGATTCGTCGGTCGACGATAGTAATTCCGATGAAACCGTGTCCCAGGAATCTTAATATCACGAATCTTAATATAACGGGATCGTATATTTTGGGAAGATTTAACTTTCTTAATTTCACAAAGAGATATAGTTCTGATATGTTCTCGCTGAAGCTTTAGCTTTTGATTGACAGCCTAATTTCCATGACCGGGAGTTATTTTGGGATATGAGCTGAAATTACGAAACACTATTCAATATTTACTTTAACCCATTTCGTTTTATTGGATAAAGGGTAAATAAATACTAATAATTATCTTAAAAAACCCTTAAAATTGCGACTATATTTGCATTTTGTTATATATCATGATATTATGGAACAATAGCTTGTAGTATAAAAACTATACTAATATGAAACAACAATAAGTATAGTTGTGTACTAGGAGTTTAATTTTATTACATTGTCACAATTTTTAAAGCATAGTAATTATATGCTTCAAGGAGGTAAAAAATGAATGACACACAAAAAGTGTCCAAGAAACCTTTAGTCGTATCCGGTTTGGTTGCGCTTTTGGCGACTTTAATGTTAAGTTTAACTGCATATACAGTCTTCGGGGGGTTCTCTGCGACTATCACAAACCCAACCAACACTTTTAGCAGTGGTACTCTGACATTAGAGGAGGTGGCAAACGGAGGAACACCATGCCTTTCCAGTCCAAATACTACCGGGGGGATTACGACAAACATAAATTCTGCTTGCGCGTCAAATGACTTCGGAGGTGTTGCATCTCCCGGGGCGGCTCCGACTAACC
>DAIDJA010000161.1 GCA_027451605.1 Acidimicrobiales bacterium | reverse complement strand
ATTTTGACATTGAACCATAGTAGTCAACTCGCTTTTAAGCCTTTCAATTTCTGATTCAAGTTCCATTACCTTCCTTACACCTTCAATATTCAGCCCCTCGTTCATTAGCTCTTGAATCCTTCGCATTGTTGTTATGTCCTTTTCTGAGTACCTGCGATTACCGCCCTGAGTTCGTTGGGGCTCCAACAGTCCTCTTCTTTCGTAAATCCTCAGCGTCTGCGGGTGCAGCCCGGCCAGTTCAGCTGCCACAGAAATAACGTAAACCGCCCTGGACTGACTTTGTGCTTCAGAGCCGTTAAACAGACCGCCCGTTAACCTTGTCATTTTTTTACCTCCTGGGTTACTTTAATATAACTTTCTACTTTTTCTCTTATGTTTATATCATCGTTACGATTTTTCTCAAATTCTTCTAAAGCCTGTTTTTGAGCTTCATTTACTCTGGTCGGAACTTCGACTTCGACTACCACATAAAGATCACCGGATTGTCCCTTTGTGGCTATACCTCTTCCAGGAACTCTCAAAGTTCTGCCGTTAGGACAGTTTTGGGGAATTTTTAGGGTTATTTTTTTCCCGGCCACATCAGGTATCGAAATCGTCGCACCATTAACCGCCTCATAAAAAGTAATAGGCACCGTCAGATAGATATCAAAACCCTTTCTGGTAAAGAGCTTATGCGGCTGAACCGTTAAGTTAACATAAAGATCACCGTTTGGACCGCCGTTCGAACCGGGTAACCCTTTTCCTTTTATCCTTACCTTTTGTCCACTACTTGAACCGGGAGCGAATTTAACGGTAACTCTTTGGGGTTTAAACTCCTTGCCGGTACCAAAGCAGACCGGACAGGGATTGGTAACTATCGTGCCTTTACCGGAGCACTTATCACATATCTGATTTAAGGAGAAAAGTCCTCCGTCGGTTTGAAGATATCCCGATCCCATGCATTTATCACATACCTTTTGTACCGAGCCTTTGGCGGCTCCGGTTCCGTTGCATTCGTGACAATCCGCGGGATAATTCACAGACAGAGTTTCGGTTTTCCCGTTAGTGGCATCTTCGAACGAAAGCTTATAGCTCGTTTCGACATCCTGACCTCTTCTTTGGGAATAGGCGGTAGTTCTCTTTGAATTTTTTCCGAATCCACCTTTGAACAGTCCCGAAAACATATCAGAGATATCATCAACTTTAAAGTTGACATTTCCCGAAGACCCATTTGATCCATAGCTTACTGCAGGTCCAAACTTTCTGACCTCGTCGTACTCTTTGCGTTTTGAGCTGTCCGAAAGAACATCGTAGGCCTTTGACACTTTCTTAAACTGTTCTTCAGAACCTTTGTTTACATCAGGGTGCAACTCTTTAGCGAGCTTTCTATAGGCACGTGTGATCTCCTTAAGGGTAGCATTTTCGCTAACCCCTAAAACTTTGTAATAATCTGTCTGAAACCACTCGTTTTCAACCGTCATTTCTGAGTCACACCCTCATACGTCTAACTTTCCACAATTACCGTTGCCGGTCGAATTACTTTGCCCTTAAGCGCATAACCGGCACGGTAAACTTCCTTAATTCGTTCTACTCCGGCTTCGTCTGAAGAGTCGCTTTGAACATGACTTACGGCTTCGTGAATTTCCGGATTAAAACTCTCGCCCACTTTGTCAACCTTTTCCAGCCCGGTTTGATCCAATACTTCCAAAAGCACGTCAAAGGCCTTTTTTAATCCATCAAAGTTAGCCTGCGGATCGCTATCTTCAAAGTGCTGCATCGCCAAGTCATAAATATCGAGTGCGGGCAATAGCTTCTCCAAAAGAGACATATTTGCTCGCTGGATTAATTCAATCTCCTGCTTGGCAACCCTTTTTTTGAAGTTTTCAAAATCGGCCTTCAATCTTAAAAGCGAATCCCTAAGATCATCACGTTCAATTTCAATGTCGGTTTTTGAGCCAATTTGATCTTGAGTGTCTCCGAGGGTTTCGACATCAGTAAGAATCTTGTCGACGGTGCTTTCAAAGTCAGCCGATTCATCAGGTGCGTCGGTTAAATTTGCATCTTGATCATTAAAGTCATTCGGCAAGTCTGTCATTGATCACCTTCTTCGACTACCTCGGCGTCAACAACATCTCCTTCCGGCTGTTGTTCTTCTGACTCTGTAGGTTGAGCCGAAGTGTCAGCAGATGCCACTTGGTACAATTTTGCCCCAAATTCCTGTGAGGCTTTCATTAGCTTGTCGTGAGCATCCTTTATTGCTTCAATATCATCTCCGGCAACTGCCTGCTTGGCCGCATCTAGTGCGTCAGTGACATCTTTTTTATCAGCCTCTGAAACTTTATCTCCCTGTTCTTGAATTAATTTTTCAGTTTGATAAATTAACGAGTCAGCATTATTACGCACTTCAGCCTCTTCCCTGCGTTTTTTATCCTCTGCGGCATGTGCTTCGGCATCTTTAACCATTCTTTCAATATCGTCCTTAGGTAGAGAAGACTGGCCGGTAATTGTCATTGACTGTTCCTTACCGGTGGCCTTGTCCTTTGCGGAAACATGTACTATTCCATTTGCATCTATATCAAATGTAACTTCAATTTGCGGTATGCCTCTGGGTGCCGTTGCTATTCCGGTTAACTGAAACTTACCCAATGACTTATTATACATTGCCATCTCACGTTCACCTTGAAGCACGTGAATGTCAACAGCGGATTGTCCGTCTTCAGCGGTTGTGAATATTTCCGATTTTTTTGTCGGAATCGTGGTGTTTCGTTCAATCAGTTTCGTCATCACCCCTCCTTTGGTTTCAACTCCCAAAGAAAGCGGCGTCACGTCCAACAGAAGAATATCCTTTACCTCACCCTTTAATACTCCAGCTTGAACCGCTGCGCCGATTGCCACAACTTCATCCGGGTTAACTCCTTTGTGGGGATCTTTTCCGGTCAAAGACTTAACGAGATCCTGAACAGCCGGCATTCTGGTGGACCCTCCCACCATAACTACGTGATTTATATCTGCCATAGACAGCCCTGCATCTTTAATTGCCTGCTCGAAGGGCTCCTTGCATTTATCCACCAAATCCTGGGTAAGCTCCTGAAATTTTGCGCGTGTAAGCTTTAAGTCCAAATGCTTAGGACCCGAATCCGTAGCAGTGATATACGGCAGATTAACTGTTGTCTCCTGAACCTGGGAAAGTTCTATTTTCGCCTTCTCCGCAGCTTCTTTAAGTCTTTGGAGTGCCATCTTATCCTGTAATAGATCAACGCCGTCTGAGTCCTTAAAAGACTTTATCAACCAATCTATAACTCTTTGATCCCAATCATCTCCTCCCAAATGGGTATTGCCCGAAGTAGACTTAACTTCAAATACCCCGTCACCTATTTCAAGTACGGATACGTCAAATGTTCCCCCGCCCAAGTCAAACACCAAAACTGTCTGTTCGGTGTTTTCTTTATCCAAACCGTACGCAAGTGCCGCTGCGGTAGGCTCGTTTACGATTCTCAATACTTCCAGACCGGCAATCTGCCCTGCCTCTTTAGTGGCAGTTCTTTGCGCGTCATCGAAATAAGCCGGAACTGTTATAACTGCCTGACTAACCGTATCTCCCAAATATGCCTCGGCATCGGCTTTAAGTTTCATCAAAATTCTTGCCGATATCTCCTGGGCCGAATATTTCTTTCCGTCAATATCGATCTTCCAGTCAGTTCCCATATGTCTTTTTACAGACCTTATAGTTCTGTCGGGATTAGTTATTACCTGTCGTTTTGCAAGTTCACCAACCAAAACTTCTCCGGTCTTGGAAAAACCTACAACACTCGGGGTAGTTCTAAATCCTTCTGCGTTCGGTATAACTACAGGTTCACCTCCCTCCAAAACACTAACCACTGAGTTTGTGGTACCCAAATCAATTCCTACCGCTTTAGCCATGTCAAAATAATTCCTTTCCTTAGTTTATTATTAGTATTTAACTTATATAACTATATTATAATAATCTTGAGTCCTATATTGTCAACTTTTTTAATAACTGGTAATTTCTTTTCGTTTCGCCTGTTTTTATTATTTTTACTTTTGTACTTTATCTTCGGCTTAAAATTTATTATGCGGCTATAAATTCGCTATACCGTACTTAATAATTTTTAAATTTCTTAATTAAAAAGGATATAAAATGCCCAACTTGATACTTTTACGTCACGGACAAAGCCAGTGGAATGCTGAAAACAGGTTTACCGGCTGGCACGACGTCGACCTATCCCAAGAAGGGATAAAAGAGGCAGAAGCAGCCGGCAAACAGATTGGGGAAGCAGGTTTTCGACCGGAAAAACTGCACACGTCATTTCTCCTAAGAGCAATAAAGACCGCCAACTCAGTTTTGGAAGAGTTGAATCTTTCCTATATTCCCGTAGAGAGAACTTGGAGATTAAACGAACGCCACTACGGAGCATTACAAGGCTTAAATAAGGCCGAGACCGCTGAAAAATACGGAGCCGAGCAGGTAAAAATATGGCGCCGCAGCTTTGATATACCACCTGCCCCGGTTGAATTTACCAATATCGAACATCCGATAAATGACCCTAGATATAAAAACCTTGATAAAAACACACTTCCGTCAACAGAATGTCTTAAAGACGTAGTAAATCGTTTGACCCCCTATTGGCAGGATTCAATATTAAGAGATTTATATCTTTACGAGACAGTTCTTGTGGTAGCTCACGGAAATTCGCTTCGGGCTCTTATTAAAATATTGGAAAATCTATCCGATCATGATATTGTTGAATTTGACCTTCCTACAGGTGTACCCAGGGTATATTTATTTGATTCCAACCACAACCTTTTAGACTTTAAATACCTGGGTGATCAAGAAGATATTGAGAAAAGAGCAGCAGAAGTTGCCGCTCAGG
>DAIDJA010000160.1 GCA_027451605.1 Acidimicrobiales bacterium | reverse complement strand
TAGCTACAAGTATTCCACAGATCCCGATTTGCGTATTTATGAATGGATCAAATATAATCGTCGGAAATCTATCAGGTGGTGCAACCGGCGGCGACTATATGTCAATTGATCCCAGTGATTTTGAGTCCATAATTGCTGGAACGGGAGCTTCGGGTTTTTCGGGCGATGGTGGACCGGCACTTAATGCGGCAATAGGGTTACCGAATTGCGGAGTCTTAGACGATTACGGCAATATCGTATTTGCGGATACCTACAACTACCGATATAGAGTAATTGCAGGTACCACGGGTGAATTCTACGGGATATCAATGATAAAAGGTGATATCTATACAATCGCCGGGAACGGAACTAGCGGTGACACCGTTGTAAACGGGAGTTCGCCACTGAATGCCGAATTTAGGGGTCCAGCTGGAGTTATATTTGACGTTTATGGTAACTTAATGCTTTACAGTGCGAGTTATATGAGAGTTATTCCGTCTGTCAGTGGAACCTACTACGGACAGTCTATGACGGCAGGTGACATATACACGATCGCAGGTAACGGTACTCAAGGATACAACGGCAACGGAATACCCGCAATTGATGCAGAATTTGGACTCATTCACTCTGTCGCAATTGACAAAAATAATAATCTTGTCGTAGATGATGATGATAATCAAATAATTAGGGTTATAGCTGGGTCAACCGGGACATTCTACGGACAGTCTATGATGGCAGGTGACATATATACAATTGCCGGTAACGGTACTCAAGGATATAACGGAAACGGGATACCCGCTATAAATGCCGAACTGAGTTACCCGGGTAGTATAACATTTGATAAATCAGGTAACATTATAGTCGCTGACAGCTATAATCAAAGAGTCAGGGTCATAGCCGAGTCAACCGGGACATTCTACGGTCAATCAATGACGGCAGGTGACATATATACAATTGCTGGCAACGGGGTTAAGGCCAATTCCGGAGATGGCGGTTCTGCAACAAATGCCGAACTGAGTTATCCGGGCAGTCTTACATTTGACAGTTACGGAAATATTGTAATAACTACTTACACCAATACTACTTATAACGGCTCTACCATACGTCTTTTAGCCGAATCAACCGGGACATTCTACGGACAATCAATGACAGCGGGTAATATTTATACTATTGCAGGATACGGAGCGGTGAATTATCCGGATGCAATTCCGATTTCAAGCTGTGAGTGCGGTCCATCACCGGTTGGTTTTGATCAATACGGCAATTTTGTGGTTAAGCTACTTTATTGGCCGGGTCTTTGGATAGGGGTAATAGCAAATTCAACCGGGACATTTTACGGCCGATCAATGATTAAAGGCGATATATATACCATTGCAGTTGGACAACAAGGCACATCTACATCAAATGGTATTCCGGCCATTGACGCCCAGTATAACGCTCTCAATATTATTTTAGATTCAAACGGCAATATTATATTGGGTGATTCAAATAGCAATACCATCAAAGTTATCGCCGAAACAACTGGTAACTATTACGGTCAGTCTATGACAGCAGGTGATATCTATATCATTGCAGGTACGGGTACTTCAGGATATTCACCATCAGGAACTCTAGCATTAGTAGCAGCTTTAAATCAACCGAGTCCGGATTCAGTTGATAAATACGGAAATTTAATCTTTTCCGATCAATCCAGTAATAATTTAGTTAGAGTTTTAGCCGAGTCAACAGGGACATTTTATGGTCAATCTATGATTGCTGGTTACATTTATACAATCGCGGGAGACGGTGTCAACGGAGTTACCGGTGACGGTGGACCGGCAGTCAATGCGGAACTAAGTGGTTCCTATGCAATCGTAGACAGTTTAGGTAACGTATTAATCGATACTCAAAATGCTATTAGAGTTGTAGCCGAATCAACAGGCATACAATACGGTCAGTCTATGACAGCAGGTGATATCTATACAATTGCCGGAACAGGAAGCTCCGGATATGCAACCGGTGTACCGGCACTCAATTCTCCCATCAATGACGTTAGAATTATTATGGATCCTAACGGTAATATAGTTATTGAAACCTACCAACATATCATGGTAATAGCTACTTCAACCGGGACATTCTACGGACAGTCAATGACAAAGGACTATCTCTATACGATTGGGGGTGCAGCCACAACCGATACTACCACAGGCGGTAGTTTCAGTGGGATGGACGGTCCGGCACCGGATGCAAACTTCGGGGTACCTGCTATAGCAATTGCAATTGACCAGTCAGGAAATATTTACTTTGGCTTTCCCGATCTTTTAGAGATGTCTCCGCCTCCTATTCCGAATCCTCCTACTAACGCGGTAGCTACTCCTTTAAATTCATCAGTTTTGCTGTCATGGTCAGCTCCGATAGATGTTCACGGCTATCCAATTGCTGGATATATCATTTATCCGTATGACAACGGTGTTGCATTGCCCCCTATTTATACAAATTCAAATTCAACAAGTTACGATATAGTTTCGCTCACTAACGGTAATTCCTATACATTTAGTGTTGCAGCAGTTAATGCGGTCGGAGAATCCGTAGAGTCGTCACCTTCGGCTGCAGTTATTCCGTCAACAGTTTCTGATCCGCCGACTAATGTAACTGCAACAGCGTCCAATCAGTCAGCTTCTATAAGCTGGACACCTCCGACAAACGACGGCGGACTTTCGCTAACTGGCTATTCAATTTCAGTAAATAACTTAACAACATCTACAGTTACAACTATTTTGATTGGTTCAACTGTTACAAATACTACGGTTAATTCATTAACGGCCGGTGACAGTTATCAGTTTTCAATTGATGCAATAAATCCTAACGGCAGTTCGTCTTTGGTAAATTCAAATACCGTTATTCCTTATACGGTTTCATATCCCCCTACCAATGTTATAGCAACAGCGTCCAATCAGTCCGCAACCATAACTTGGTCGCTTCCTACAAGTAATGGTGGATCTAATATAACCGATTATTTGATTGAAGTATCAGGTGCTAACACAATTGATACAAAGTCAACTTCACTTACATATGCGGCTACGGGACTGAATAATGGGCAGACGTATGTATTTTCTGTAATTGCAGTTAATGCTGCCGGAGATTCAAATCCGTCTAATATGTCCAATGCCGTAGTTCCGGCTACAACATCATCATCTCCGACTAATGTAGTTGCAGTTCCTTTAGACTCATCAGCTAATTTATCTTGGAGTCCTCCTACCAGTACCGGAGGCTATCCGATCATTTCCTATCAGATAACTTCCAATCCAACAACTACAACAATAAACGTATCCGGATCTTCAACTTCAACAGTAATAACGGGATTAACTAACGGAACGTTTTATAGTTTTTCGATAATTGCTATAAATCAGGTGGGTCTATCAACTGCAACTGTTTCAAATTCCATTACCCCAATAGGTCCCCCTGGAGTCCCTGCTAATGTAACAGCCATGGCATCTAATGGATCTGTTAATCTATCTTGGTCAGATATTTCAAGTGCATCCAATCCAATCAGCTCATATACAATCACTTCTAATCCCGGCAATATAGTTACAACCGTATCGGGAACTTCAACTTCAACTACTATAACGGGATTAACTAACGGAACTTCTTATAGTTTTAGCATTGTTGCTAATAATCAGTTATCTGATTCAGCTCCAGGTGTTTCGAATACAGTTGTCCCCACTAGTGGCGATCCTACAACTTTAATTAACCCAATCCGAATATTGGATACAAGAGCCAATTCAGGGTATACGGGTCAGGGCAGTACTCTAGGTCCAAACTCATTTTATACATTGAGTCTGCCTTCTGTGGTACCAAACAATGCAACAGCTGTTATGTTAAATGTAACCGTTACGAATACCACAACTTCCGGCTTTCTATCCGTTGTGCCGGGTAAATCTAGTGCCATACCTACAACATCTAATATCAATTGGACTATGGGTCAGACCATTGCAAATATGGCAGAAGTACCTGTAGTAAATAGCCAGATTACCTTCTATAACTTTAACGGGAATACAGATCTAATTGTAGACCTTGAAGGCTATACGGCTCCACCGATTCAACCGGGCTACGGACTTTATAACCCGATTAACCCAATTAGGGTAGCCGATACCAGGGTTAATTCAATGAATGCCTATTCAGGGAAGACTTTGACTCCCGGATCGTCTATAACAATACAGGTTACAGGAGCTTCTCAAATACCGACTTCGGGATTACTTGGAGTAATTGCCAATTTAACCGTTACGAATACTACAGCTCCGGGATATTTAATAGCATGGAATGGACTAGGTCAAGCTCCCAATACCTCTGTGATCAATTGGGCATCCGGTCAAACAATCGCAAACAGAGTAGCACTTTATTTATCACCGTCAGGGTCTATCACATTTTATAATCCATTTGGCAATACCGATATAACACTGGATATTGTAGGATACTTTACAGACGGATCGAATGTAAATGCCACAGGCTATTCATATAATCCTATAACCACACCGATCAGGTTAGTTGACACCAGAGCAACATCCAACAACTTATATCAAGGTAAGACTCTGACATCGGCAAATGAAAGTCTGCAAGTTAATATTACAAATTCAACTTTGATTCCATCAGATGCCAAAGCAATTACGGCGAACTTAACTGTTACAAATACTAGCGACTGGAGTTTCTTGACAGTTTGGCCAGCCAATCTAACGAATGAACCCAATACCTCCGATTTAAACTGGACGGGCGCTAATCAAAGCGTCGCAAACTTTGGAGACTTTTTGGTTGGGGGAGGTTCAAAGTCTCCCCCAAACGGTTATATCAACATTAGTAATGCTTTTGGACAATCTGATGTCATACTGGACGTGTTTGGGTATTACAGTTAGGACCTTGAATCAGATTCCATTGT
>DAIDJA010000159.1 GCA_027451605.1 Acidimicrobiales bacterium | reverse complement strand
GGTAACCCGCCCGTTTAATTTTGAAGGCAGACGACGTGCCGTACAGGCGGAGACCGGAATTCAAAATCTAAAAGAAAAAGTGGATACTTTAATTGTAATTCCAAACGAGCGTTTGCTCAGTGTCGCAACCGAGTCTACAACAGTTGAGCAGGCATTTTCAATGGCCGATGACGTTTTATTGCAGGGAGTCAGAGGCATAAGCGATTTGATTACGATCCCCGGGCTAGTAAATACCGACTTCGCGGATGTGAAGGCGATAATGAATAATGCCGGGACCGCAATAATGGGAATCGGAGTTGCCTCCGGCGAAAATCGTTCGGTTAACGCCGCCAGGCATGCAATCACATCACCTTTACTGGAAGCTTCAATTGAAGGAGCCAAAGGAGTTCTTTTAAATATTGCGGCATCCAGGGATTTGGGTCTGTTGGAACTAACTGAAGCGGCTCAAATTATCCAGGGGGTTGCTCATCCCGATGCGAATATTATCTTCGGTAATGTGGTTGACGACAGTCTGGGTGATAAAGTTCGCGTAACCGTGATAGCTGCCGGATTTGATCGATGGGATGATACCAAGCAAAAGCAGACTGGCTCTCAGTCGTCATCTATCGGACTTTTCGATGCCGAAGACGAGGAGACTCAAAGTAACTTTGACTTTGGTGGCGGAGACGTTCATATCGACGACGACGATCTGGATATTCCGTCTTTTCTGAAATAACTCAGATTTTTAAAGCTTCAAGTGCGCATCACAGACCTGGGATTCGGCGCAAAAGCAGTTCTTACCGACAGTACCGACGGTGATCTTTTAGGTGGGGATTCCGGTGATAATTTATTATCTTTACGCCGATCAATTTTAAATCGTCCTTGGGTGACAATAAATCAAATACATTCAGATATTGTCTTGTCGGCCGGTTTAAACATTTCCGATGACGTTGTTCTGGGGCCGGGAGATGCGGTTGTGACGGAGAACAAATCAATAGCTTTGGGAGTGTTCGTCGCAGATTGCGGTAATATCGGACTGGTTGGCGACAACCAGATGAAAGCCGCGGTACACTGCGGGTGGAGGGGTCTCGAAAATGAAATTCTGCAAAAGACCGTCAATATACTAAGAAGTAAAGGGGCCGAAAAGATTAATGCGGTGATCGGACCTAATATCGGGCCGGAATGTTACGAGTTTCAAAAAAAAGACATGGCTCCATTAATCGACAGATACGGACCCGAAGCTCAGTCCGTCACATCGGAACTTACGCCATCGTTAAATATCCCTTACATAATCTTAAGTATACTTTCTCAGTATGAAGTGAATATAGTTTATAGGGATTTAAACTGTACAAAATGCTCGGGCAAACATTTTTCGTACCGAAAAGATGCCACCGATAAACGACAGGTATTAGCCGTTTATTTTGAGGACTAAGTTGCCCGGTTAATCCAATTACGATATAGTAATCAAATGTTAACTTTTAATAGGCTCTGAGAGTCTATTTTTTTGTTTATAGTCGAAACTCTCGAGTCGATTCGCCGATATTTAACCGTCCGGACAAAAACACATCTAGGCGACATAACTTGGTGACACAGCTTGATACGGATAGCTTACTTTCTTGGTAATGGCTGACACAATGACCGCCTTTAAAGATTACCCGAGCTTAACTATTGAAACCTGCCAAATTCGCGGACCCATTTGCTCATAATCCCAAGTAAATTGAGCGGGATATTCGGATTCGAACTGATAATAAAGTGGTTTGGGATCATGGTCATTTATGAGAGAAATTCTGTGCCCGATTTGAAGTTCCTCAAAGGCTCCGAAA
Source organism: Acidimicrobiales bacterium (assembly GCA_027451605.1). Taxonomy (GTDB): domain Bacteria; phylum Actinomycetota; class Acidimicrobiia; order Acidimicrobiales; family JABEUL01; genus JAJZNL01. The sequence continues at coordinate 3,112 of DAIDJA010000159.1, read as the reverse complement.
ATGGCGGGATGCCTTTTGGCCGGAATAATATCCCTTACATCGATTCGTACGCAATCTACTTCTTGAATGTGCAGTTCGGTAATGATACTTTGAAATTTGTGGTGAAGGTCCGAAATCAATTCACTGAGAGAAAGTATGTTTGAGTTAAATATTTTCGGTATAAGCTGCTGGTTTTCTTTCTGAACATGGAAGTAGAAAAGGTCTTTTAGCTGGGTGGCAAGATTAATTTTAGTTTCGCGGTCATTTTCGGCATCAAAGTCAAGTAACGTAACTTTAAGTCGGCGATGATCGTCGATCATCTCCTCGAGATCGATTCCTTCTATGGAAGCTACCTTGGAATAGATAGTCTCTTCTTCGGCATCCGCATGAGGTAAAACCTGGGTTTTGAAGTAGTTGGATAGGTTAGCTCCCAGCGTTATGATTTCGGAGTCGCTGGCTCTTTTAAGGGACTTTGCCTTTAGGTTAACATTTGTAACCAAAATCTTATGATGTGCCTCAACTTCAGTCAGTGCTTCGAAGTTCTCTTTATTGGCATCGCTGTAGGGATCATCCAATAGGTCAATTGGTATATCAATCGGTTTTTCTGAAATTTTCATTTGTATCGTCCTTTCTGTTATATTTTATTCTAGCATATACTAGAATAAAATATAACAGGTTATTTTTACCACAGGAGAGATATGTCACGTATAATAAATTTGGATGTGAGACCTTTGATTAAAGACGGCATTGAACCGTTTGATACTATAATGAACGAAGTTAATTCAATGGATTCCCAAGATCAACTTATAATTACCGCACCCTTTGAACCCGTACCCTTGGAGGGGGTATTGTCAAATCAGGGTTTTGAATACGAAGTGACAGATATAGGCGATGGAGACTTTGAAGTCATATTTACCAAGCTATAACGAGGATTGTCGAGATGACGGCGGCCACTAATCCAGTCGGTATAACACCGCCAATGTCCAATTCTCAGCTGACGCCTAGAGCAAGTCTCCCACTGTTGGGTTTTTATTTGTCCCTAGTCGGGCTTTTCTGTTTCGGCCTTTTGGTTGCGACCAATGCCAATTCCCTTATATTTGCCGATACATCCGATAGAACAATTGCAACGGTTCACATGATGATGCTCGGTACGCTATCGATAGCGGTATTGGGGGCCTTTAATCAGTTCATACCCGTGGTTACCGTCAAAAGAATGTTGTCCGTTAAATTAGGTTATGCAGGCACAATTCTATTTGCCATAGGAGTTGTTTTAATTTGTACCGGATTTTATTTTTCAAAAATGTCGATAGTCGGAATTGCGGGTGCAACTTTAATGACGGCAATAATTCTTAATGCCGTCAATTTGTTCGTTCCTTTGCTAAAGGCTAAGCCGTCAGTCAGTGTAAACGGGCTCAGACTGTCAATGGGCTTTTTGGTGGTCACGGGTTGTTTTGGTATTACCTATGCCTTTGATGAAAGCTCAAATTGGTTTAACATACCCGGTAATTTAGCGTTAGCTCATGCCACATTCGGTTTGATAGGATTTTTGTCTTTGGCCTACGTATCCGTATCCGAGAAGTTATGGCCGATGTTTTTGCTCTCACATCGCAGCGGCACGAAAATCCCGCAAGCTACTATTTATTTAATGGCCACCGGTGCGACTATAACGGCACTGTCACTCGCCTTAAAAATTTGGCCGGTGCTTTACATTGGTGTGGGTATATTAATTGTATCAATCGGATGTCATTTGTTATCATTTTTCATGTTTATGCGGGCCCGAAAAAGAAAAATCGAGCTATTGCAGATTTATATCATAGCCTCCCTCTTGTTTTTGATTGTGTCCGCTGCAGATGTTATCGCAATTGGCGTTTATGGTTTACACGCCGATACTCCGACATTTTTGATTAATTCATTGATCGGATCACTCGCTGCCTGGGTACTTTTGGCAATAATCGGTCATATGCACAAGATAATTCCGTTTATAACGTATAACTATTTGAGGAGCCACGGTATTCGCAAGAACAAATATGATAAGCCGTTGTCATTCGGAGACCTATTTAATCAAAATGTGGCAAGAATAGATATTTATTTTGCAGTTTCGGGTTGCGTGATTCTTGTGGTGGGGTTATTCGTATCTAACCATATTTTGGTGTTGGTGTCGGGAATTTTATTTTCGCTAACGGCCATAGTTACTATATTGAATTTTGGAATAGGAGGTATAAATGGAAACAGACTTGCTGAAAGAAAAGGTTAACAAAGCTCTGGAACAAGTAATAGATCCTGAACTCGGTCTTGATGTTGTTAACCTGGGCCTTGTCTACTCGATACGAATGGGAGACAACAAAACTATTGAAGTTGAAATGACTTTAACGACACCCGGTTGTCCGGTTGCAGAATCTTTACCCGCCGAAGCAAAATATGCAATAGAAACAGCATTTGAGGGGGAGTACGCAGTTGATATTAATGTAGTGTGGGATCCGCCGTGGACGCCTGCCATGTTAAGTGAAACGGCCAAAGGAGTCCTTGGATTTCCACGATAGCTAGGAAACTTTTAGTGAAAGTTTGCAGGGCGGGTGGTTGCTCTTTGCTGGTATTAATGATTTCACGGTGACTTTGGAGTCCTGATCTACGGTCAATCTTGAAGCAAGTCCCTGAATAAGGCCTTTATGAAGTTCACATACAATTCGAGAATTTTCATCTACCGCATTTTGTAGGGGACATTTTTGAAGATCAAAGTCAACAATATTTGAGTTCTTAATTAATTGTGGCGCAAATCCCTGAGCAACTATACTCTGAAATATGCTTTCAACAACTTTTGATTTTGTGATATTTGAAACTTCGTTATCAATCTTCCCTAGTCGATCGGATTCGATCCCATTTTCAGTATTATCCAAACCGTAACCATATTCAAATCCAACTTCGTAGGCCGACTTACCGGTGGTGATTATTCTAAGAAGCATCAATGCCAAACGTTGATACAGGTTGTTTGAATTAATGGCAAATGGACTTTCGGGATTTAGTTTAAATTTTGAGCTGGGGCGACCTAGTCCGGTTGGAGCCGAATCAACTTTTACTACGAGGCCGGCAAGCTGTAACTTTGCCAGATGTTGTCTAACGGCATTGTGATTTAATT
>DAIDJA010000158.1 GCA_027451605.1 Acidimicrobiales bacterium | reverse complement strand
CCCAACAGAACAAAACAGAACAAAAGAAAGCTGAGCATGATGATGAAGATTATAATCGTCTTCATTTCACTGTTTCTGGGTTTAGTGATATTGGTCGCAACGGCGTATGTTACCAATTATGGCGGAAGGTTCAGGTCTTCGAGTCCGGGCGGCGGTGCTTCCTCACCCTTTATGACTGTCGTCATGGATGCAACTGCTGACTATACTCAAGACAATGGTATGTTTGGATTGACCGCGGGTTCAGTAGTACCTGAGTTGTATTCTATGGAGCCAGACATGTCTTTCAAAATTGGGGATACATCGCTCAGCCATTCTCTGCCAAAATTTTCGGTATCGGTTACCCCAATATATTGTAAGAATTCACAGGGCGTAATAACTCACGGTATAGATTTAAATCCCAAAGACACCGATTGCCAGGGGGTACTTATTATCAACGCAAATCAGGAAGGCTGTCGCATGGCACTAGTTTTAGAGGAAGCTGAACCCGCTCCGGTTATTGTGCTTGGTGCGCCTATACAAAATCAAGGGACTTATTTTTCGGATATTGTAACCACAAAAGACTGTTCCCTTAAAACCAGTATCAGATCCAGAAAGTCCGAAAAGTATTGGGTTAGGGACGTATTTCCCCCGTTTGATTAGGTAAGTTTTAAAATTCGGCAGAATAGAAAAGAATTTTTCAACTCCAAGTCAACAATTTTATAAGTTTTAACAAAATTTTTAAGGTATTTTGGTTGATTAGTTTTGAATTACATTAGGTAGTGATAGCATTTAATCTCCCTCACTCAGATTTATGGAGATTAAAATTTCTCATTTCTTGGTTGCTCGCCGGTATCCCGCAAGCATCCTTGGTAATATCGTCGTCTTTCCAATTGGACTAGGCTTGAATGTGATACAAATGACTGACAATAACTCTCCTATCGGCATTTTTGACTCAGGTTTTGGTGGTTTGACAGTATTAAAGGCTATCAATGACCTTAACCCGAACGAGTCAACGGTATATATCGGCGATTCGAAAAGATACCCTTACGGACCGAGACGCGCGGAAGAAATCATTAAATTCACAGTGGAAATCTCCAGGTCTCTCGTAGAGAGATATGAGGTGAAAATGATCGTGGTCGCATGTAATACCGCATCTGCGGTAGCCCTCGATGAGCTTAAGTCGATGTTCGATGTACCTATCGTCGGTGTAATTGTTCCGGGGGTAAAAGCTACAATGTCAGTCACTAAATCTAAATCCGTCGGAGTAAGTGGTACCGTAACGACTATTTCTTCAGGGGCATATCAGGTAGAGTTCAATTCGAAAGAGGCAGATGTGGATCTTCACGCACTAGCCTGTCCCGGATTCGTCGAATTTGTGGAGAGGGGGGATACCTCCAGTGATCAAGTTCATGTATTGGCAGAGCGTCTCTTAGCACCATTTAAGGATGCGAAAATCGACGCTTTGCTGTTGGGTTGTACGCATTATCCGTTTTTAGCCAGAACGATATCTGACGTTATAGGGCGCGAGGTTGTGTTGGTATCGTCGGCCGACGAAACTGCTTTTGAGGTTAATAGGCTGCTTAAGACAAACGATCTGGTCGCCGATACAAACGAAGTAGGGCAACGGGTATTCCTCTCGTCGGGTGATCCCGATGAGTTTGCCAAGATCGGACGATCCCTTCTCGGCGAACCTCTGTATGACGTTATGCTTTGGGAGCCATGAGCCTTGATATTTGTCGCCTTGTTCGAATAATTAATTGAGAATGGAGAATTAAATGAGACAAAATAGGGCGCCTGATCGACTCAGAGATATCGAGTTTGTGCGCAATTTTACCAATAATCCGGCGGGATCGGTTCTTGTTAGTTTCGGGAATACCAAGGTATTATGTACTGCCTCGGTTGAATTGCAGGTGCCCAGATGGCTGAAGGAGTCAGGTTCGGGCTGGGTGACCGCAGAGTATTCACTCCTACCGGGTTCATCTACAGAAAGGGTGACAAGGGAAGCGTCACGCGGTAAACAGTCAGGTCGTACAATGGAAATACAGCGATTAATAGGCAGATCTCTCAGGTCTGCGGTGGACTTAAGTCTTCTAAAGGAAATTCAAATTATCTTAGACTGTGATGTTCTGCAGGCAGATGGTGGCACAAGGACTGCATCAATTTGCGGAAGCTACATTGCCTTGGTAGATGCTGTCAACAAATTAATGGAAGACAGAGTAATTAAAAAAAATCCCGTTATTAGTACGCTTGCTGCCGTATCCGTCGGGATTGTTGAAAACGTTGCGTTACTGGATTTGGACTATTTCGAGGATTCAAATGCAGACGTTGATATGAATGTTGTGATGTCTGACGGTAAGTTTGTTGAGATTCAAGGAACCGCGGAGAAGGACCCATTTTCTCACAGCCAACTTACAGAGCTGCTGACATTAGCCGAAAAGGGAATATCAGAGATCGTTCAAATGCAACAGGATATACTCAATGGAAATTAGAAATAAGGTATTGACTGTTGTGTTGGCAACCGACAATCCAAATAAAGCTCGTGAGATAAAGGAAATACTAAGCGATATGGATTTCGTAAATCGGCCCTCGAATTTTCCCGAAATTGAAGAAATCGGAGAGACGTTGAAAGACAACGCAGTACTTAAAGCGGAGGCAATCTCGGCTTTTACGAATCTGCCTGCCCTTGCAGATGATACCGGATTCGAAGTCGAAGCATTGGATTTTGCCCCGGGTGTATTTTCGGCAAGATTTGCCGGCAAAGATTCTACGGATGCCGATAATGTAAATAAGGTATTGAAACTAACTGAAAACGAAACCAACAGAACTGCATATTTTAAAACGGTAATCGCTTTGGCAGTTGACGGTAAAGAACGAGTAGTAGGCTATGGAGTTATCAAGGGCAAGATTACAACTGAGGTAAGAGGTACAAACGGATTCGGATACGATGGTATTTTTATTCCTGACGGTTCTGACGGAAGAACATTCGGACAGATGTCCAAAGAAGAAAAAAATTCGATGTCCCACCGAAGACTTGCTCTTTTGGATTTTAAGCAAAAATTCCTGTCAGATATGCTTTCGGGCAGCTAGTTTTTTATCAGGGGAATTTTAATGGTGAATTTTGTACCCAAACCTCCCCGGTCGCCTGATTTAGAAGTAGATATTGGCGATAAGACCTCTAATGAACACCGCATTTTATTTGCAAGTTCTTTGGCAATCGTAAGCCCGAGTCCGGATCCCGATACACCTTCGGGCTGTCCCTTGGAGCGGTAGTATTTGTCGAATATATGTGGACTGTCTTCGGCCGAAATGCCCGGACCGTCGTCAGTAATTTCGACATTTAGGCTTCGGTCTCCGTCGACAAGAGTTGTTTGAATCCCAATTGTCGTTGCGGCGTATTTTGTAGCATTGTCGATGATGTTAGATATGATTTGACGAAAACGGTCAGGATCGAGCAAGGCAACAGCATCGTCTTGACAAAGATTGACTTTTAGATTCAGATTTCTACCAGTGACCGTTTTAGATTGTTTGAAACTGTCGCAGATCTCATTAAGTTTAAGGTTAACGTTTTCGGCACTGAGGTTAACTGCAAATTGGGTACTTTCCAATTTGGCGAGGTTTAGTATATCCTGGACCAGACGCTGTAACCGAATTGCCTGGTTTTTAATTATTCCCGCATCTCTTTTAACGTCGTCTGAGATATCGTCTGATATGGCTTCGGCATAACCGAGTATGGAAGTAAGCGGTGTATTTAAGTCATGGGAAATTTCCATGAAAAATTCCCTTTCCATCTGTTTGCCAAACTCAAGTGATGCTGCCATCTGGTTAATCGCTCCTGAAAGTTCTCTAAGCTCTATATAGTCTTTGGGCTCAATGGGTACTCGGGCCGAAAGATCGCCTTTGGATATCTGATCGGCAGTCTTTGCAACGGTTGTCAGTGGCTTTGAGATTCTCGTGCTTAAGTAGACGGCAATAATGCCAGCAATAATTAGTGAAATTAAAGCAGCCAATAAAAAGTATCCGGCATTGGGGAATATTGGCGGGATGGATCGCGTAAGAACCACCACAGGAGTATCGCCGTGAAATAATCTGACAGAGAGACTCGTATCAGGAATTGGGATAGCCGCAAAGGCAGTGTTATTGTTTAACAAGCCGGACTGAGCCTGTCCGCTCAAAAGAGCATTTATTTGTAGGGATGAAATACTCACTCCGTTGGGCAGCGTACCACTGGTTATCGTCCCTTGAGAATTGATGAGGATTAGTTTTGCATTGTTCGCATGTTCGATAATTTTTATCTTATTTAACAATCTGTTCTGACAGACTGAAACGCTATTCTTACGATGACACGCGTTAAGCGCCAGGGCGGTACCCCTGTTGTCAAACTGTTGAATTAATGAAGTAGCACTTGCGGTAGCTTGGCGTCTTGCCATTTGATTGGCTTGTCGGCGAGATAATATATAGCCTCCCACGCTAGATAGTATTAGTGCAAATAAGGTCACGCCCACCAGGGCGTACATAAGTCTTTTCTTCATAGCCTAGCCGAATCGATATCCGACTCCCCAAATTGTGTGCAACAACTCGGCCTCACCGTCAAGTTTTTTACGAATTTGCCTGATATGAACGTCTACGGTACGTTCGTCACCGTACCAGTTGTCGCCCCAAACCGAATCCAGAAGCTGCTGGCGCGACAGCACCACACCTTTATTCTGTGCCAAGTGTGCCAACAGGTCAAATTCCTTTGTTGCCAATTGAAGCGGACTGCCGGAAATCGTAACTTCTCTTCGGATTAAGTCAATTCTAAGTGATCCGAATTCCAATATTCGAGTCGATTCTCGCTTGTCGGTAACTCTTCGTGTCACCGCCTTAACCCTCGCTACCAACTCCCTGGGAGAGAATGGTTTTGAAACATAGTCGTCGGCACCGAACTCAAGGCCCATAATTCTGTC
>DAIDJA010000157.1 GCA_027451605.1 Acidimicrobiales bacterium | reverse complement strand
TTAATTCTTTAACTACGCAAAACCAACAGTTAAAGGCAGAAGCTGCATCTCTTAATCAGGTTGCCTCTCAAAATACTGAACTACAAAACTTTGTATCTGCATTAACGCCGATGATTAAAGATGAAATAAATTGGCCCACAGTTGTAACTCAGTTACAAAGTGATTTATCGCCGGGACAGTACATAACAACAGTAAGTTTTTCAAACTATTTGCCTGGTGCTACGGGAGCGGGAGTTGCTGCTACCCCAGGATCTAATCCTTCACTGATGTCGGCCGGGAAGCAATTGGTTCCTACGGATATTGTTGCACAGCTGTCTTTAAGCGTAGTTGGGAATAATGGATATGTAGATTATACGAACTGGGAGAATAAAATGAGTAGCGACCCAATGTTTACCGTGCCCCAAGTTACAAGCATCACCGAAGAGTCGTCAAATGGAACTACTTATTCTCCCACGACCCCGATTCAATTTAATGCAACAACTTTCGTTACGACAAAGGGATTAAGTAACAGATGGCAATTGTTCCAGGTTAGCAAGTAGTAAATACGAAAGGATTTCGAAATGAATATTATTAAAGATAAAAATATAATTTTAAGGATTGCTATCACATTAGTCGTGGCGCTTATATTATGGTTTGTGGGAATTAGTACCGTAAATTCAAAAGTTAGCTCAAATAACACTCAAAAATCTACCTTGCAGGCCAGCAATGCTACGTTGAACTCCCAGATTGACGCCGAAAAGGTAGTTGCCAGCAATAAAGGGTTTATAATATCAAAATTAACCCAATTTCAACAGGCTGTGCCCCAAAGCGTTAATTTGGGTTCTATCACAAATCAGCTCAATGCATTGTGTCAGGCTGCAAATATTAACTGGGTCGGAGATTCTATAGGAGCTTCGGTAGCATCTCCATCAGGTAGTACGTTAGTCCAAACTGTTTCCTTAAACTTTACAGTTAGTGGAAGCTGGAATTCTATCGAAAACACTTTCATTCCGGGATTGTATAGAGCTCCATCTCAACCACCTCAACAGGTATCGCAATTAATGGTTATTACAGGTTATGCAATCAACCTTGGTCAAATGAAAGGGAATACCTTTGTTCCGACTTCTACGACAACCATATCGTTTACGGCACTAGTTTATGTAGCACCTACGATAACGCCGGTAGCTGGCTCCTGAATCACTCATTGAAAACAGATAATGTCGACAATGTTAGAAAGGCAAGAATAATCGGGATTTAAATAAAATTAGTTTATGATATGTGTAATAAGTTGCAAATACCGTGAATTATTGCTCAATTGGGCATAGATATTTTGCGTAGCCACAGTTGGTAATTAAAAAATAAAAGGAGGCAACAAAAAAATTAAAGTTTAAGCCATTAAGAGTCGATATAATATTAGTTTATTGTTTATTAAATAGAAAGGAAACTTATGAAACAATACTTAGAAAGGAGAATTAACGAGAGAGTTGAATCAGGTGAGTCAGGTTTTACCTTGATTGAACTTTTGGTCGTGATGCTCATCATATTAATTTTGTTGGCAATTGCTATCCCCACATTTTTGGGTATTATTAACAATGCTCACAATACCGGAGCGGCATCAAACTTAGGTAATGCCATTATAGAAGCGTCTGCTGACTATACTCAGGATAGTGGTAACTTTGGACAAACTGCTACTGCAGTAGTACCTGAACTTCAGTCCCTTGAACCAAGTTTGGTCTTCCAAACAACTGCTATAAACACCACAAATGACACGAGCGGTACTAATAATGCCGTACAGATAGATGCTTGTAGTAATGCCGGTAGTACCTGTCAGTGGGTAGCAATGTCAGCATGGGCTTCTGCATCAGGCGTTTGCTACTATGTGTTTTTGAACAAGGGTCCACAGATATCAGCCACTACAATTACAGGTACTGCTTGGGCGGGGTCGGCTATTTCCGGTGGTAACTTGCCGCAAGGTGTAACCTATGGAACTAGCGGAACTAAAGTCATGAACGGTGGTTGTGATGTAACAAAAGATGCCGTTGGCAATGCACAAACTGGTGGATTCCCCGCAGCATAAATAAATTAAGCAATTAGTTTATAATCGTGAACAAATTGGGTCTCATAACGAGACCCAATTTCACTTATTGGAAGAGAACCGCACCTTAACTTTATTGTATAAATCTTTTTCATATGAGATTTTAATTAATTGTTACATTATTGTTACATTTTTAAGATGTTCTTAAAGTTATCAGCTTTATAGTCGATAATTAAGATATGTATGAGCTGAACTTAAACTTCTCCGGTTTAATGATGAATGATCTTTTTTCAAACCTCAAAACTGATGCGAGCAAATTTCAACTTATATTTATTTATAATATTAAAATAAAAGCTAGGGGAAACAATGGAAAAGGTTACTTCGCTCAAGGTGGTGACAAAATGCAATAGCTGCGGTAGTAGCGATGGATTTACAATGGTTGAATTACTGGTTGTAATGCTAGTAATACTCATCCTATTGGCTATAGCGATTCCTACATATTTGGGAATTACTAATAATGCACGTAATACTATTCCCGCAACGGACTTGGCTGAAGCAATAATTGCTGCTACTGCGGTTTATAGTCAAGATGCGGGAGCGTTTGTGTCTTTAGACACCAATACGGGTCTTTCACAGCTTCAAAGCGTAGAGCCTGGAGTTGAATTTACGAGCACTGCATTGTCCACCGGAATGCCCAATTACCAAAATATTCAATATGAGATTCAAGTTGATGCTTGTAATGCCAGTGGATCTTCAGAATGTCAATGGGTGGCAATGTCGGCATTTTCAGATGCCGTGGGAACTTGTTATTATGTTTTAATTAATAAGGGTATGACTCCGGCAACCGGACTTAATTGGAGTAATCCTACTTCGAGTCCTCCTATTGCAGTCGGGAGTATTCCTTCGGGAACTTGGTATGCAACAATCGGTCCCACTTCTAAGAATTTCGCAAAAAAAATGACTTCTTGTGATGTATTTACCGATACGCCAAAAAACGTTCAGGAAGACAGTTTTCCTGCATCTTAACATAGCGAAAAAAATAGACTAGTCGCGAAAGTTTTCAAAATCTACATGAATCGGTAGCTCTGTTGCCTTAAGGAATGATATTGCATTTTGAAGATCATCTCGTTTTTTTCCCGACACCCTAATCAGATCCGACTGATAACTCGGGGTTAACTGTTTGATTTCAAGCTCTTTTATCTTTGAAATGATTAATTTTGAATTGTCTTTGTCTACTCCAGATTTTAGGGTGATAGTTTGTTTCGCTCTTGCCTTGGACGCTTCTTCGACATTTTTGGGATCAAGTATTTTGAGTGAAATATTTCGCTTAATTAACTTTTCTTGGAGTACCTGGTACAGTGCATTGAGTCGCTCTTCGGTGGCAGACTCAATATAGATCTCATTTTGATTTTTTAACTCAATTTCAGAATCTGTTCCTTTGAAATCATATCTAGTCAATATCTCTCGTTTGACTTGATCGATGGCATTCTTAACTTCCTGATGGTTTATTTTAGAGACTATATCAAAACTTGGCATAAAAAAACTTTAGTACTTATTTGAATTACAGGTGATCATCTATATCTACTATTGTATATATAGGGATTTTACAAAATAAAAATGGGTCGATGCCGGAGTGGCCAAACGGAGCAGTCTGTAAAATTGTCGGCGCAAGCCTACGTAGGTTCGAATCCTACTCGGCCCACAGAGATTCTAATGAAGTTACTTTTGATATCAGTCAGTTAAAGAATTCGGTAAGTTCCCCTTGTTCAGCAAAGCAGTTGAGTTAAAAAATCACTTAAATCGGAAATTATCACAATTTCAGGAAATTTGGGGAAGAGAATATCTTTCGGCCCAGTCGGTAGAGTTTAACTCTGAAAACCAAAGCTCATTAAAGCAAATACTATATCCGGTTTCGCTCGGTTTTATAGCACTGGTATCTATAGTACTCGGGTCGATTCAGGATGCCTCCCCTTTTACACTAAAACAGCAGGGAGCATGGTTTTTTGGGATATCACCCAATCCCGTTATTTCTAACCCTAAATCGTCTCCTTCGGCTTGGTTATTTATAGGAATGATTGCCGTTTATGGAGGGCTCTTCGTTTTTATGAGGGCGTGGTGGATGCTTTATAAAAAGGTACGCTCAATCAGAAACTTTCCGGTCAAGACATTGGCGGTTGTACTGATCTTATGGATTCTCCCCTTATTGGCGGCTCCGCCTTTGTTTTCTCGAGATTCATATTCGTATGCCGGTCAAGGTGAAATGGTATCCCGGAACATAAGTCCTTATAAACACGGGGTAGACATCTTAGGTTCAAATGCAAATCCTTACTATGATCAAGTGGATCCGCTTTGGCAAAATACACCGGTTCCCTATGGTCCGTTAGATCTCGTTATTGCCGCCGGCGTCATGATCGCAACCGGTCACCGGGAGCTTTGGGGAATACTTGGATTGAGACTTACGTTAGGAATATTAGGCGTAGTATTGGCAGCCATATTTTTTCCAAAAATATCGAGATTTTTGAAAAGGGATCCTGCGGAAGCTTTCGCCTTTGGAATTTTAAACCCAATTGTGATACTCCATTTAGTCGGCGGTATACATAATGACGCCTTAATGGTTGGGTTTATGTTTACCGGACTTTACTTTGCCAAAAAAGAAATGCCGGTTATGGGGATTATTTTTTGTTCGATTGGTGGTCTGATTAAAGCGCCCGCAGTCGTTGCTTGTGGTTTTATCGGCTGGAATTGGAAAGATCGGGACTTAACAATTAAGTCGAGGATTAAATATACGATACTTTCGGGAATAATATCATTGATCACAATGGAAATCGGCACACTACCTACCGGATTGGGTTGGGGTTGGGTGAGAAATTTATCGGCACCCGATGTTGTTGTATCATGGATGGCTCCCGTCACGGGATT
>DAIDJA010000156.1 GCA_027451605.1 Acidimicrobiales bacterium | reverse complement strand
TTCTTTCCTTGGGAGCAGTTTTTGACCGTGGACCTGAAGGGCAATTTTCACTGGCAAAAGAAGGTGGGCATTCGAAGGCGAGAGTACTTCATGCAAACGGTCTGGCTACGGGTGCTGAGATAGAACGGGCTCTTGTAGAAGCTGTGAAAAATACAGTAGCCAAGGTCTTTGAAAATTGGACAGCGACTGCTCTTAAGGTAAATAATAACAAAATTTGCGGAGTTGAAGCATTAGATGAATCGGGTAAGAAGGTCGAAGTTGAAGCCGGAATAGTAGTTTTGGCAACCGGTGGTGCCGGTCAGATGTTTTCGGTTACTACCAACCCGTATGAAGCTACCGGTGATGGAATTGCAATGGCGCTCAGAGCGGGAGCTTTCGTTGCCGATATAGAATTCATTCAGTTTCATCCTACGGCTCTATATCATCCTAAAATGCCAAAGCCCCTGCTATCAGAGGCATTGCGAGGACATGGAGCTAAGATTAGAGACAGTAACGGAGAGCGCTTTGTGGATGAGCTTTTACCGCGGGATAAAGTATCATATGCGATGTCGACTAAAATGGCCGAACAAAACTGTGAGCATCTTTATTTAGATGCCACCGAGCTTTCTGATTTCGCTGTTAGGTTTCCCACTATATTTGAGTCACTTAAATCCGTGAATTTGGATCCGTCAATTGACTGGATCCCGATAGCCCCTGCCGCGCACTATATGTGCGGCGGTATAATAACCGACTTGAATGGTGCAACAAGTATAGACGGGCTTTTTGCCGCCGGAGAAATTGCATGCACCGGAATTCATGGTGCCAACAGATTGGCTTCGAATTCTTTGCTCGAAGGGATGGTGTTTGGAGCGCGATTGGTTGAAGCTATTTTAAGCGACATCACTAGTTCCGAGTCCTCCGGGGTATTGGGGGCGATTTATCAAAATAAGTTCGTAAAAGAGATCAGATCAAATAAATCTAAATTTGATTTTGATATAAATTCCGATATTGCAAAGTCAGCTGAAATTGAAAAGCTCCGAAGTGAGCTTCAGCACGCTATGTCGAAATTCATGGCAGTCAGACGTGATCCGGACGGAATGAGATTAGCTCAAGTCAAATTGGACGAAATATATGGTTCAGTCAATTCACTTTCCGTTTCACCAAAAGATACTGTCGAATATGTGTCGTTGGGAAATCTTATTACTCTGTCCCAGGCTGTAGTTGAGTCGGCATTAGAAAGAAAAGAATCGCGCGGATGTCATTTCAGATCGGATTTACCTTCAAAGGATGACATTAATTTTTTAGGCAGGATAGTTCACAAATAGTAAACTGGTTAGATCAAATAAGTTCTCATATCAGACCTTAGAGGGTACTTGACTAGTTGTCGACTGAGAGCTAATTTACGAAGATTTTCGATCGGAAAATACGGAAGCTAATTACGGAAATGTCTATTATTAACAGCCAATTCGATCCTCCGATCACAGCAGTTCGGCGGATCGTAGCCATGGCAATTGCCGAAGACCTGGAACCGAACGCTGATGTGACATCCAATTTACTTGATATTGAATGTCAAACCCGCGTGAATCTAAATGCGAGGCAGTCCGGTATTCTAGCCGGGTCACTTTGTTTTAATGAGACTTTCTATCAAATTGACCCGACAGTTGAAGTTAATTTTTTGTTTAAAGACGGGGATAGATTTAATGACGGTCAGACAATAGCAACCATAGCCGGAAATTTTTCCAAAGTATTAACCGCTGAACGAACGGCGTTAAATTTTCTGTCTCACCTGTCAGGTGTGGCAACTTTAACCGACTTATATTGTCAAAGAGCCAAAAGAGGCAATGATAAAGTTAGGGTACTCGACACCAGAAAGACTACTCCTGGGTTGAGGGCTTTAGAAAAGGCGGCGGTAAGGGCCGGAGGCGGAGTTAATCATCGCGGAAATTTGTCCGAAGCCGTGCTTATTAAAGATAACCATTTGGGTGGTATTGCAGTTGGTGAAGCCGTGAGTATCGCTCGTCTAAGATGGCCCGGCAAAATGATCGAAGTTGAGTGCGATAATTTAGAGCAGGTTCAAAGTGCGGTTGATTCAAATGCAACGGTAGTGATGTTGGATAACATGAATTTTGAAGATATTTTGAGCTCAGTTGATCTGGTAAAGAAATATAATGAAACTTCGTCGGCCAAGATACTTGTTGAAGTTTCGGGCGGAGTTTCGTTAGATACAATCGAAAAACTCGCTTCTTCAAAGTGTGATCTTATCAGCGTAGGTGCAATTACCCATTCGGCGCAAATCGTGGATTTTGGATTAGATTTAATAGGGTGAGGTGCTGAATGCTATTGGCAATTGACGTGGGTAACACTCAGACAGTTGTGGGGATTTTCGAAAATGTTCAAAATGATACATTAATTGAGCATTGGCGGCTTTCAACAATTGTTGACAGAACAGCAGACGAGTATGCCTTGCTGATAGCGCAGTTCCTGTCTCTTTCCGATTTGGTAATATCAGACATTACCGGGATTGCATATTCTTCATCTGTGCCGCAAGTAACTTCGGAGATTAGGAAGGCAGCCACACGCTGGATCAAAGCCCCGTTGATTGTCGTTGAACCCG
Organism: Acidimicrobiales bacterium; assembly: GCA_027451605.1. GTDB lineage: Bacteria > Actinomycetota > Acidimicrobiia > Acidimicrobiales > JABEUL01 > JAJZNL01. Next base: position 2,349 of record DAIDJA010000156.1, on the reverse strand, counting down.
GAATTAAAACAGGAATGCCTATTTTATATGACAATCCCAAAGAAGTCGGAGCCGACAGAATAACCAATTCGGTCGCAGCTTTTGATAGATTCGGTGGACCGACTATTGTAGTTGATTTAGGAACCGCCACGACCTTTGATGCAATTTCAAAAAATGGTGAATATCTCGGAGGAGCTATTACTCCCGGAATCCAAATTTCAATGGAGGCATTGTTCAACGAAGCCGCAGCGCTTCGATCAGTCGAACTTATCGAACCAAAAAGGGTAATAGGAAAATCCACAGTGGAGTCACTTCAATCTGGGGCGATTTACGGATTTGTAGCTCAGGTTGACGGAATTTGCCAAAAGTTCGAAGAAGAACTCGGTACTTCGACTGTGGTTGCTACAGGTGGTCTGGCAACTTTAATCAAGGATTTGTCCAAAAAGGTTAACCATTATGATCCTTGGCTAACCCTTCACGGGCTAAGAATAATATTTAGCAGAAACACTGGTACAGATTAATATGACCGAAACTAATATACCTTATCGGTTTGATAAAACCGACGAAATCGGCACTATTCGCCAACGGTACGAAGGGAAAATTGATCCCGGAGAGACAACCGGAGATTCGGTAATAATCGCCGGACGTTTGATGCTTTCAAGACCGCAGGGGAAAATATTTTTTGGAAATCTTACCGACTGGACGGGAACAATTCAGCTTTTTGCCCAGGAAACTTCACTTGAAAATTTTAGGGAGCTCACTAAGCTGTCACTGGGTGACTGGATTGGAGTAAGTGGAGTCCTGATGAGGACAAAAAAGGGAGAACTTTCCGTTAAATTAAGTTCATTTGTTCCACTGGCGTATACAAAGCATGGGTTTGGAGATAAATTTAAAGGGATTACCGATACGGATTTAAGGTATAGGCACAGAGAGGTAGATCTTTGGGCAAATGGCTCCACGCTCAAGGTATTTTTGGCCAGATCCAAAATAATTTCTTATATTCGAAGGCATTTGGAAGATATCGGATTTATCGAAGTGGAAACTCCTATATTAAATAGAATTGCGGGAGGCGCTACGGCAAAACCGTTTGTAACCTATCACAATGCTCTAGGCATTAATTTCTATTTGAGGATTGCCCCGGAGCTTTATTTAAAACGACTTGTGGTGGGAGGATTTGAAAAGGTCTTTGAAATTGGCAGAGTTTTCAGGAATGAAGGCTTGTCGACCCGGCATAACCCCGAATTTACCTTGCTTGAGTTATACCAGGCATATGCGGATTATAACGATTTAATGGTTCTTTGTGAAAATTTGATTTCTGATGTGGCTGAGATGTTAAACGGAACTACGGTCGTAAATATTAACGGACATCAGATTGATCTAAAGCCTCCTTTCATCAGGGCGACCATGGAAGAATTAATATTTGACTCCATACACGAAACCGTAAATATACACAGATCTTTGAATGATCTGCAAGATATTGCCAAAAAATACGGAGTTGAATTTGATGAAAGCTGGACCGTGGGGAAACTCGTACTGGAAATCTACGAAAAAACCACAGAATCGAACCTTATCGGTCCTGTTTTTGTACTGGATTATCCCAAAGATGTTTCTCCTCTGGCGCGAACTCACCGCTATGACGAACTGTTAGTGGAGAGATTTGAGTGTATTATCGGTGGCCGTGAGTTATGCAACGCATTTAGCGAGCTTAATGACTCGGATGATCAGTTGGAAAGAATGAAAATTCAAGCCGAAAAGAAACTCATGGGAGATTCGGAAGCCATGGATGTTGACTATGATTATGTTAATGCCCTAGAACATGGTCTTCCACCTACCGGTGGCTTGGGAATCGGAATAGATCGATTGGTTATGCTTTTAACCGAAACTTCGGCAATAAAAGACGTAATTCTTTTCCCCACCCTTAAACCGTTAGATTCAAATAGCAGAGGGCAAGATGACTGAGATTAAAAATCAATGATCGACCTACACGTTCACTCAAATTTTTCTGACGGTTCGTTTACCCCACGTCAAATTGCCGAAGTTGCAGCGGATTTGAAATTGAGGGCCTTATCGCTAACTGATCACGATCGGGTGGACGGCATTGATGAGCTAAATGAGGCTTTAGCACAGACCGATGTTGAATTAATAACCGGAATGGAGATATCGGTTCAGCTGGACTTTGAAGGTTCCGGTTCAGTTGATAAATCAGCTCATGTGCTTCTGTATTTTATAGATACTGATAATGCCTTTTTAAATTCTGAGATTGAAAAGTTACAGGCGGACAGAATTTCAAGAAACGACAGATTGATTTTAAAATTAAATTCTTGCGGAGTTAAAATTACAATCGAAGAGCTTAGGGCAGTTTCAAAAAAA
>DAIDJA010000155.1 GCA_027451605.1 Acidimicrobiales bacterium | reverse complement strand
ACTTCGTCACCAACATGAAGCAGACCGTTCTCGATTCGACCCGTAACCACGGTTCCTCTCCCGGGAATAGTCATAACGTCTTCAACGGACATCAAAAATGGCTTGTCTTTCTCTCTGTTGGGCAGAGGAATGAATTCGTCTACCTGTGCCATGAGTTCCAAAATACCCTTTGTCGCTTCTGCGTCGCCTTCAAGAGCCTTAAGCGCACTTACTTTTATAACCGGTGTGTCGTCACCGGGAAACTCGTATTCATTCAAAAGCTCGCGAACTTCCATCTCAACTAAGTCCAAAAGTTCCGGATCGTCAACGGCGTCACACTTGTTAAGAGCAACAACGATTGATGGTACTCCTACCTGCCTGGCCAAAAGAACGTGTTCTCTGGTCTGCGGCATAGGACCATCTGTGGCGCTTACTACCAAGATGGCACCGTCTACCTGAGCGGCACCGGTGATCATATTCTTAATATAGTCGGCGTGCCCCGGCATGTCAACGTGAGCATAGTGACGATTTTCGGTCTCGTACTCTACGTGAGCAATTGAAATTGTTATACCACGAGCTCTCTCTTCAGGTGCCTTATCAATCTGATCGAATGGCGTAAATGACACATTCGGGTTATTCTCGGACAAGACTTTGGTAATCGCCGCAGTCAAGGTCGTCTTACCGTGGTCTATATGACCCATGGTTCCTACGTTTACGTGCGGTTTTGTCCGCTCAAATTTTTGCTTAGCCATTAACTGTTTTTCCTTTGCTCCGTTGCTAAAAAGGTAAAGATTTCTGCTTTACCGAACTTGTATAAAAAAATTTGATAGAAATAAAATTGTAGCGCAATTTTCTATCCCTGTTTTACCAAATTAACCATATGAACTTCACATATTCTTAAACTACTGATCAAACCTCATGCAATCCGACCCTGTATATTTAAACCGGTATAAGTAACATTTATATCTAAACTTCGACAGTCCTGTCACGGAATTCTCAAACTTCAGTCAAATATTTTTTAGTTATCTCCATACCAACCGGTATTTACATTCCGGCATTTAACTCTGAATTAGTCCTATTCGGTTTTTTTTGGTTTCAATTCAATTTCCGATTATTCACCTTTCACCTTGGCTACTATCTCTTTAGCCACGGATTCGGGAACTTCTTGATATGAATCGAACTGCATTGTATAACTTGCCCTTCCCTGGGTTCTTGACCTTAGGTCGGTTGCATACCTGAACATCTCACCGAGCGGCACCTGAGCTTTAACAACTTGGTTATTGCCCCGCTGCTCCATACCTTCCACTTTTCCTCGCCTGGATGAAAGGTCACCGATAACGTCTCCCATATACTCTTCGGGAGTAACAACTTCAACTGACATGATTGGTTCGAGAAGAACCGGCTTTGCCTGACGACAAGCCTTTTTAATTGCCATGGAACCCGCAATCCTAAAAGCCATTTCAGATGAGTCAACATCGTGATACGAACCGTCTACCAAGGCAACCTTAACCCCGACAGTAGGATAGCCCGCCAATACACCGGAAGTCAAGGCTTCTTTAATCCCGGCATCCACGGCCGGAATATACTCTTTCGGAATTACACCACCGGTAATTTCATTGACAAATTCATAGGCTCCGGATGCGCCCTTTGGCTCCACGTTTATAACCACATGGCCGTATTGACCACGCCCTCCCGACTGCCTTACGTATTTTTCTTCAACTTCTTTCACCGGAACGGTTATTGTTTCCCTAAAGGCGACCTGAGGCTTACCGACGTGAGCGTCGACACTAAATTCACGCAACATTCTGTCTACCAAAACTTCCAGATGAAGTTCGCCCATACCGGCAATTACAGTCTGTCCGGTCTCTTCGTCCGTACTTACCCTAAATGTCGGGTCTTCTTCTGACAAGGCATAAAGAGCCTTCCCGAGCTTATCCTGATCCGCTTTGGTCTTAGGCTCAATGGCTACGTTAATTACCGGTTCAGGGAATTCCAGGGACTCAAGTAATATGGGCTTGTCAGGATCACAAAGTGTGTCACCGGTTTTGGTGTTTTTAAGACCTACAACCGCAACAATATCACCGGCAAACGCCGCATCACGATCTTCTCTGTGGTTTGCGTGCATTTGAAGTATTCTGCCGACTCGTTCTTTCTGGGACGAGGTGGTATTAATGACTCCGGTTCCTTTATCGAGCACACCGGAGTAAACCCTGATATAGGTTAGTTTTCCGACATAAGGATCGGTCATGATCTTAAACGCCAGTGCCGAAAACGGTTCGGAGTCGTCGGCTTTTCTTTCGAGCTTCTCTTCTTTATTCGGTACCGTACCTTCGGTCGGAGGAATATCAATAGGGGAGGGCAAAAAGTCTACGACAGCATCCAGCATTGGCTGGACACCCTTGTTCTTAAACGCTGATCCACATAGTACGGGTACGACTTCGTTTGTAATCGTTGCATGTCTAAGGGCTTTTTTAAGGTCAGCTTCGGTAATTTCTTCATCGGCGAGATACTTCTCAATCAGTTCGTCATCGTGGTGAGTTAATACTTCAAGAAGTTCGTGACGGGCAGTCTCCGCTTCGTCTCGCAACTCATCGGGAATCTCAACGGAGTTGTAATGATCGCCCATCCCTTCTTCCCATACAATTGCTTTCATTGCCAAAAGGTCGATCACACCTTTAAAGTCCGATTCGACTCCGATTGGCAGTTGGATTACAGCCGGAACCGCACTGAGGCGATCCACTATCATTTCAACCGTTCTGGGAAAGTTTGCTCCTATTCGATCCATCTTATTTACAAAACAGATTCTCGGAACGCCGTATTTATTTCCCTGTCTCCAAACAGTTTCCGTCTGAGGTTCAACTCCGGCCACGGCATCAAACACCGCCACGGCACCGTCCAAAATTCTAAGCGATCTCTCTACTTCAACCGTAAAGTCCACGTGTCCGGGCGTATCGATAATGTTGATTGTAATATCGCGCCATTTACATGTTGTTGCCGCAGAAGTTATGGTTATGCCTCGCTCCTGTTCCTGAACCATCCAGTCCATGGTCGCAGCGCCTTCGTGCACCTCGCCAATCTTATAATTCTTACCGGTATAATACAGAATTCTTTCCGTGGTAGTGGTCTTGCCCGCGTCAATGTGGGCCATGATTCCTATATTTCTGGTCTTATCTAACGGATGTTCTCTCTTGGAAGCCATTAAAATTTTCTCACCTTTTTAGTATTTTGTTTATTTTTGTCGATCCGCTCATCACGCGAATTCAATTTTCTTAATCTCTTAAAGTTTTGTTTTGTCAATTCCCGATATTTGAAGTCATTTTATCGATCCCGAACCTTAATCCCGAAAATCTCAAATGTCAGATTAGCCGGAATTTCCGGATTATTTAATATCCCGATTACCTAATATCTTTTTTCAGTGGCCATAAATTTCAGAGGACAATTTCATACATTTTATTAGGCAAATCTCTTACTTAAGCACATCTGCCTATAACATAATTACCCAAATAATATAGTTACCGTAGTCGCTTCAGATTATTTAATAATTACTTCCGAGATATTAAATACCGATATCTTTATTTTAGGCTCAATATCTCAAGTCAATCCGATTCGAAACTATTGCTTTCCACTTTTAAAATGACCAGCTTTACTACTAAAGCGCACTTTAATTTTTTGCCTGTATTTAGAGCTTGCCTGTATTTAAAGCTTGCCTGCATTTAGAACTTTAGCGGCTTAAGATTTGGCAGATTCACTTTAAATTCCAAAATGGACCTTCGACTGAAATTTCAAGTTGCTTAACCTTATTTGAATTAACCTTATTTGAATTAACTTGTGTTTTATCGATATAGACTTACCACCTGTAATGTGCAAATGCCCTGTTTGATTCAGCCATCTTTTGAACGTCCTCTTTTCTTTTAACCGCAGCTCCCACACCGTTTGCGGCATCCTGGATCTCTCCGGCAAGTCTCAGTGCCATCGTTCGTTCTTTGCGATTCTTTGCATAGGTTACAAGCCACCTGATTGAAAGTGTATTTGCTCGCCTGGGTTTTACTTCAACCGGAACCTGATATGTTGCCCCGCCTACTCGTCGGCTTCGCACTTCCAACTCGGGACGAGTATGATCCAAAGCCTGTTTCAGCATGGCAAGAGGGTCATTACCCGTTCGCTGAGCAACCGTATCGAGAGCGTCATAAACTATCCTTTCGGCTAGCGTCTTCTTGCCTCTAGACAGTACTTTGTTGATTACCTGAGCTACCGTTACTGATTGATACACGGGATCGGGACTTACAATTCTTCTTGGGGGGGCGCCGTATCTTGGCATTATGACTCCTTCTTGGCTCCGTAACGACTTCTGGCCTGCATTCTATTTTTAACACCGGAAGTATCCAATGCACCCCGAATAATCTTATATCTCACACCCGGGAGGTCTTTAACCCTACCGCCTCTGACTAAAACAATCGAGTGCTCCTGCAAATTATGCCCTTCACCGGGAATATATGCGGTCACTTCCACACCACTGGATAGCCTTACCCTGGCAATCTTTCTGTTGGCGGAGTTCGGTTTTTTTGGATTATGAATTGAGATTCTGGTGCAAACGCCTCGACGCTGAGGTGCGCCTTTCAAAGCGGGTGTCTTCGTCTTAACTTGTTTACTTTCACGTCCTTTTCTGACGAGTTGCGCTATTGTGGGCACAAAATACCTTTCTTTAAATAGTAAAAAATTACAGGTAAATACTTGACAAGTGCGTTTAGAACTAACGCAAGTACCAAATTATATTTTACAACAAAAATCCTGACGGAATTTCAAGAAAAATCAGTCACCAAGGCAGTTGGTTTAGTCGTCAATCAGGTGATGACAATCTTTTTAATATTCTTCAGTATTCTCTTCGGATTCAGCCACTCTTCTTCCCAGATCCCTCAGCCATAGAGCCAACTCCTCGGGAGTCTGTCCCTGATCTGATGACCAATACGGAAGATGTTCTGAAAC